>NZ_JAMYQZ010000087.1:0-26386 GCF_040321145.1 Mesorhizobium sp. M0514 | reverse complement strand
CGACGCCTCCACCGATGACACCGCAAAGGTGGCCAGCGCTGCCGATGATGGCAGCGGCCGGCTTTCGGTCATCCGGCTCGACGCCAATCGCGGCCCGTCCTTCGCCCGCAACGCCGCCATTGCCGGGTCGAAATCGCCTTTCATCAGCATTCTCGACGCCGACGATTTCTTCCTTCAGGGACGGTTTCGCCAGCTGTTTGCCAGCGCCGACTGGGATTTCGCCGCCGACAACATCATGCTGATCCGTGACGATACGGCGACCGATGTCTCGAAGATCGTCGCCCCGTCCTTTTCGGCGGACCCGGAATTCCTCGACTTCGAGCGATTCATCGAGGGCAACATCTCCAGACGGCGTGTCCAGCGCGGCGAACTCGGCTTTCTCAAGCCGGTGATATCAAGAGCTTTCCTCGACAGGCATGGGCTGCGTTACGACGAGAACCTGCGTCTCGGCGAAGATTACGAACTCTACGCTCGCGCCTTTGCCCTTGGCGCACGCTTCAAGGTCATCCGTTCCTGCGGCTATGGCGCGATCGTGCGCGCCGATTCGTTGAGCGGGCGCCACAAGACACAGGATCTGAAGCGCCTCGCCGATGCGGATCTGGCACTGCTCGAGATCGACAGCCTGCCGGAAGGCTCCAAGGCCCTGCTACGCAAGCACGAGCGGCATGTGCGTGACAAATACCGGCTGCGCAATTTCCTCGATGTGAAGGCCGAGCGCGGCATGGCGTCTGCCGCCGCCTATGCGCTGGCCAGCCAGTCGAACTTCATTCCCATCGTTGTCGGCGTGGCCGCCGACAAGCTCGATGCGTTGTTTCGCCACGCCGGTCTGTCCCCGCGGCAGCAGCCGGTGCCGCCTTTGCGCTTCCTCATGGCCGCTACCAACACGGCGGCGCAAAAGTAGGCTCCGCCAAGTCCGGGACGGCGGCCGCAAGGCTGAAAAAATTGCCTTTCTGAAACTCGGAGGTTGCCTACACGCCCCGACGATGGCACTGTATGTTGCGGTGCAGCAATTTTGGAAGGCCAACCGGATGGCTTCAATTTTCGGCTTCAGGTCCAGGGACCCAGCGCGCGACAAGCAGACCGATCTGGCGCGTTTCGACCGTCTGGCAAAGCTGTTGGATCAGATCACGGCCGAGATTGCGGCCGAGAAGACCGGGTTGGAGGCCCGCTACCGGTCGAAGTCCACCAACGCGGCCTTCCTGGTCGAGTCGATGGAGAACGGCTCGGCGTCGGCACGCAAGCTGTCGGAAGTCGGCGAGCTGACGAAGTCCATCCTGAACTGCGAACAGCGCATCGCCGAGCTGGTGCGCCAGACGAGCCGGATGAAGGAACTGCGTCATTCACTCGACGCGATCGTCGGCGAGGATGGCCAGAGTTCTGATTCGCACGGGGAATATGTCAAACCCGCAGGTCGCTTCGGCTGAATACGGTCACACGAGACACAGAAGAGAAAGTTCGGGGACGGAGGATCGGGATCGGCCCGTTAGCAATGTGGGCCAATCGGTGACTTTGGGTTGGGGCGGAACAGCACAAAGGTGAATTGATATGAACGCAGATCCGAAGACGACGCCCATGGCGGCAATCGATGCCATGATTTCGACGCGGCCAAATCGGCCAATGCGTCTTGTAAACCCAACGCGTCTTCTATCCGTTGGTGCGCTTCTGTTGGCGGCAGCCGCAGCTCTGCTCGGCGCCGCCCACCCCTCCCGCGCCCAGGACGCCTCCCCGGAGATGCAAAGCGCACCGTCCTTCGTCGACGATTTCAAGAGTTTCGATCGTTCGCGCTGGTATGTCTCCGACGGTTGGTCGAACGGCAATCACCAGAACTGCACCTGGTCGAAAAGCCTGGTAAAATTTTCCGACAACATGCTGACGCTCGGCTTCGAAAAGCGCAAACTGAAGGACCGCGAGTTCGCCTGCGCCGAGATCCAGACCAAGCAGCGCTTCGGCTATGGGACCTATGAAGCACGGATGAAGACCGACACCGGATCCGGTCTCAACGCCGCTTTCTTCACCTATATCGGCCCTGCCGACAAACAGCCCTGGTATGAGATCGACTTCGAGGTGCTGACCAAGGATACATCCAAGGTGCAGGTCAACAGCTACATCGCCGGCAAGCCCAAGAACGAGAAGCTGGCCGAGGTCGAAGGCGGCGCCGACAAGGGCTTCAACGACTATGCCTTTATCTGGGAAAAGGACCGGCTGCGCTGGTACGTCAACGGCAAGCTGGTCCAGGAAGTGACCAATCCCGAGCAATTGCCGACCCACTCGCAGAAGATATTCTTCAGCCTCTGGGGCAGCGACACGCTGAAAAACTGGATGGGCGCCTTTTCCGACCCCGGCCGCCAGGTGACGATGCAGGTGCAGCGCGTCGCCTTCACCGCGCTCGGCCAGCCGTGCCAGTTTCCGGAATCGCTGGCATGCAGTGTAAGCAGCATAAAGTAGATCTGAACCGGCCCGGCTATATAAGGCCAAAGGGCGTGAACAGGAATTAACCCGAATGAATTTGACGGTCTTTGGAATTGGCTATGTCGGTCTCGTGCAGGCCGCGGTGCTGGCGGAGGTCGGGCACCAGGTGGTGTGCGTCGATGTCGATGAAAAGAAGGTCGAGCGGCTCAACCAGGGCCTGGTGCCGATTTTCGAACCGGGACTGGAGGCCCTGGTCAAGGAGAACCACGCCGCCGGCCGCATCAAGTTCACCACCGATGCCGCCGCCGGCGTCAAGCATGGCGAGATCCAGATGATTGCGGTCGGCACGCCACCCGGCGAAGATGGTTCGGCCGACCTCAAATATGTGCTGGCGGTGGCCGAGACCATCGGCCGCGAGATGGACGGTCCCAAGATCGTCGTCGGCAAGTCGACCGTGCCGGTCGGCACCTGCGAAAAGGTGAAGGCCAAAATCGCCGCGACGCTGAAGGCGCGCGGGCGCCAGGACCTGGCTTTCGACGTCGCTTCCAATCCTGAGTTCCTCAAGGAGGGTTCCGCCGTCGCCGACTGCATGAAGCCTGACCGCATCATTGTCGGCACCAACAGCGAGGGCACCGAGGCGGTGATGCGGGAGCTCTACGCGCCGTTCAACCGCAACCACGAGAAGATGATCGTGATGGACGTGCGCAGCGCCGAATTCACGAAGTACGCCGCCAACTGCATGCTGGCGACCAAGATCTCCTTCATGAACGAAATGGCCAATTTGGCCGAGCAGCTCGGCGCCGACATCGAGGAGGTACGCAAGGGCATCGGCTCGGATCCGCGCATCGGCTACCACTTCATCTATCCCGGCCTCGGCTATGGCGGTTCGTGCTTTCCCAAGGATGTCCGCGCGCTGATCAAGACCGCCGAAGGTGTCAAGTTCGACGCCAAGCTGCTGCGCGCCGTGGAGGAGCGCAACAATGCCCAGAAGTCGGTGCTGTTCGACAAGGTGCACCGTTATTTCAAGGGCAGTCTCAAGGGCAAGACCTTCGCGCTCTGGGGCCTCGCCTTCAAGCCCAACACCGACGACATGCGCGAGGCGCCGGCGCGCGTCCTGATGGAGGCGCTGTGGCAGGCCGGCGCCAATGTGCAGGCCTACGACCCCGAGGCGATGCAGGAATGCCAGGCCATCTACGGCCTGCGCGACGACCTTTTGTTGTGCGGCACCAAGGAGGCGGCACTGCGCGGCGCCGACGCGTTGCTGATCGCCACCGAATGGAAGAGTTTCCGCGCCCCGTCCTTCGACGCGGTGAAGGATGCCCTGACCACGCCGGTCATCTTCGATGGCCGTAACCTCTATGATCCCAAGGTCATCGCCCGTCACGGCATCGAGTATTTCTCGATCGGCAGGATGGCGGCGTGAAGGCAGGGCGGCACAACGCGGAGCCAGGTTCATGAAAGTTCTGTTTGCAGGCGGCACCGGCTACACGCCGCAATTCAGCGGGGGCGTCCAGTCGAGCACCCACCACCTGGTCGAGCAATTGCGCGAAAACGGTCACGAGGCATCCGTTCTGGCAGCCCTGTTCGGCGACGGCATGTTCGGCTTCAGGGCGCGCGCCAAGATGAAGCTCCTTCGTCAGCGCGCGGTCATCGACAATTTCCCGGGCTATCCGGTTGTACGGGCGTGGTTCCCCTGGGAAGCGGCCGACTTCGCCGTCAAAAAGTTGAGGCCGGATGTCGCGGTCGTGCAGTGCCACAATTCGGTGCCGATCGGCAGAGAGCTGCAGAGGCTTGGCGTGCCGCTGACCGTCTATCTGAGGAATGTCGAATTCGACGAATTGGCCGGCGATCTGCGTGAGCTCCATTCGGCGGTCTATATCGCCAACTCCGAGTTCACCGCGCGCGCCTATAAGGCAAAATTCGATATCGATTCGACGGTTATTCCGCCGACCATCAATCCCGCGTTCTACAGCACACCGACGACCGGTGAATTTGTCACGCTCATCAATCCATATGAGGAAAAAGGCTTCGATCTTGCGGTGCGCATTGCCGCCGCCTGTCCCGAGATCCCGTTCCTGTTCGTCGAAAGCTGGAAGCTCGACGACGATCATCGAGCCCGGATCGAAGCAACAATCTCTCCCCTCCAGAACGTCAAGCTGGAAAGCCGCACCAGCGACATGAAGACGGTCTACGGCCGCACGAAAATCCTGCTTGCGCCCAGCAAATGGGAAGAAGCCTGGGGCCGGGTGGCCTCGGAAGCGCATTGTAGTGGCATTCCCGTGGTCGGCTCGCGGCGCGGCGGTCTGCCGGAAGCGATCGGCGCCGGCGGCGTGGTACTGGACTACGACGCCCCGCTCGCCGACTGGGTCGCAACGATCAGGCGGCTGTGGAGCGATGAGGCCGAGTACAAGCGGCTGTCAGCGACAGCACGTCAGTTTTCGGAGCGGCGGCAAATGAACCCCGACAGCCAGTTCGCAACGTTCATGGGCGTTCTCGACCGCGCAAGACGTGTCGGTTTGGAGCGCGCAGCCTAAACGCGTCGTGTTGCATTTCAGCTGAGACGCTGCACGACCGTGGTCGCGCAAAGTTCCCGTTAGCCAGGTCCAGGCGTCGTGCGCCCGTCCGGATCACTTTTAATTGCTGCAGTGCAATATTTTGTGGCACTGCAGCAATCAACGTGTATTCTGCCTGTCTACATTAGGGCTTGTGCGATATGGACCGCTTGGTCCGAGCAAGCCCCAACCTTATGGGCGGGTCATGCGCGTGGGCTTTGTCGTCGGCGAATTCCCTCTGCTTTCGGAAACCTTCGTCGTGGACCAGATGGCTGGGCTGCTGGCGCGGGGCTTTCAGGTCGAAGTGGTCTGCGAAAAGATGCAAGGTGACCACCGAATTGACCGGCAAAGCGAGCCGATGGCGACGCTGCTCGCCAGAACCCGACATTGGTGGCGATGGGCCGCTGTAATCAGCAAATTTGTACAGCGTCTGCCGCCGCGTCTGCGATACAAGGCCTCGACCGTTCTCGACATCGCCTTTGCACGCCGCCTGAACCGCTGCGACGTGATTGTCGCCCACTTCGGACAGAACGGCGAGAGAGCAGCCGCACTGAAGAAATGGAAGGTGCTCAAACCACCGATCATAACCATCTTTCACGGCGCGGACGTGGCGATCCCGGCGCGGCAGGCAGTGCTCGCGACACAATATGCCGGGCTGACCAAGCATGGGACCCTGAACCTGCCCGTCAACGATTACTTCCGCACGATGCTGCTGGAAGCCGGCCTGTCCCAGGCGAGCACGACGGTCCACCATATGGGAATTGACACCCGCGAAATCGGCTATCGCTGGGAATCGTGGGAAGGCACCCAACTGGTCGTGACGACGGTTTGCCGCCTGGTCGAAAAGAAAGGCGTCGAGTTCGCCTTGCGAGCCCTGGCCTCCCTCAAGGCCTCCCAGCCGCAGCTAGACTGGCGTTACGACATTGTTGGCGACGGTCCTCTGCGGATGAATCTGGAGAAGCTGGCCGTAGAGCTGGGCTTGGCTGGTCGCGTAACATTCCTCGGCAGCCTCCCTCACGCAGAGGTGAAAAGACGGCTTCGCATGGCGCATCTCTTTTTGCTGCCAAGTATCACTGCCAGCGACGGGGATATGGAAGGCATTCCGGTCGCGCTCATGGAGGCCATGGCCGCCGGATTGATTGCGGTCAGCACGTATCATTCGGGAATCCCGGAGCTCATCAAGGATGGGGAGACGGGGTTGCTTGCGCCCGAGCGAGATATTTCAGCGCTTGCCGGCAAGCTTACCTGGGCCGCGGAGCACCCGACCGAATGCGAGCGTATCGCGCTTGCCGCACGCCGCAAAGTCGAGGAGGACTTCAACGCAGATGTTCTGAATGAACGTTTTGCGCAGATCGTTACCCAACTGGCCACATCGAGCCCTGCGCATGCACCCACCGGTCATGTCGGCGTTTCCGAGGGCTTGGCGGATCCTTCATCTGCCGGCTGACACTGCTGCTCTGCGTTTGATCGGCAGGCACGCCAAGCTGAGGGAAATCTTGCTACACTGCACCAAAAATGTTGCAGTGCAGCAAGACCTGTACTAACGTTCCTGCGGGTGGGCCAACAGCGGTAGAGTTCCATGCTGCATGTCTTGTGCTTCCGCCACCCTGTCTTCGGCCCGGCTTTTGTCAAAGGGACACCGGCTCCCCGGACGAGCGCATCCTGCCGATGAAGATCTGCTTTGTAGTCGACAAGTTTCCCTCATTGTCCGAAACCTTTGTTCTCGACCAGATAGCCGGATGCCTTGAGCGCGGCATGGAAGTCGGCGTCGTCTGCAACGAGACGTCCTTCGGCAGGGACAGCAACATCGATGATCCGCGCTGGCAGGCGTTGCCAGGAAAGGTCGTATGCTGGTGGGGTGGCCTGGGTCGCTATCGCCCGCTGCTCAGGAAGTGGTCCGGCAGGTTCTGGGACAAGCTCTCGACCGCCATCGACATTGCTCATGCGCGAAAACTGCAGGGCGCCGACGTCATCGTTGCCCATTTCGGCAACAACGGCATGCGCGTGGCCCGCGCCATCAAGCGCGGGAGGATTTCCGCTCCCCTGGTGACGATATTTCACGGCCGTGATGTCGGCGAACCGCTGCATGACAATACGCTCGCGCGCTACAAGATTGTGTTCGAAAAGGGCGTTCTTCAACTGCCGGTGAATGCGTTTTTCCGCGATGCCTTGATTGAGGTCGGTGCATCGCCGGAGCAGGTTGTGGTTCACCATATGGGGGTGCGGCCGAGTGACATCGACTATCGGTGGCGTTCATGGGAGCAGGCTACGCTCTCTTTCATCTCGGTCTGCCGCCTGACTGAAAAGAAGGGCATCGAATATGCGCTTCGCGCGCTTGCTGGCCTGCCGCGGCGAGACTGGATCTACTCGGTGATCGGCGGCGGAGAACTTCTCGAGGAGCTGAAGGGGATCGCCGCAGAGCTCGGCATTGCCGACAGGGTGAATTTTCTTGGGCCCCGGCCGCACAGCGAAGTCAAACAGCGTCTGCGCGATGCGCATGTGTTCCTGCTGCCCAGCGTCGGCGCCCGCGATGGCGATCTGGAAGGCATTCCGGTTTCGCTGATGGAAGCGATGGCCGCCGGCCTGACGGTGGTCAGCACATATCATTCCGGGATCCCTGAACTGATCGACGATCACAAGACGGGTTTTCTCGTGGCTGAGCGGGACGTTGCGGCGCTGACCGGAAAGCTTGCCTGGATCGCCGAGAATCCGAAGCCGTGTGAAGAGATCGCTCTCGCGGCGCGCAAGAAGATCGAGGCCGAGTTCAACTCCGATCTGCTGAACCAACATTTCGTGGAAATCGCCATGCGGCTTGGCGAAACGAGGTCGCTTGCATGAACGCCAATCCGCCCCCCCAGTTCGGTCGTGTCGCCCTGCGCGGCGGGCTGGTAACCATCGGCGCCCAGGGCTTCAAGATGGCGATCCAGTTTCTCTCCGTCATCGTGCTGGCCCGTCTGCTCGTCCCCGAGGATTTCGGTCTGGTGGCTTCCGTCGGGCCGATCGTGGCCTTCGTCGGGCTGCTTCAGAATCTGGGCCTGCAGCAGGCTGTGGTTCAGCGCAAGGACATCAGCAACCAGCAGCTCAACCAGGTGTTCTGGATCAGCGCGCTCGTCGGGCTGGGTAGTGCCGTGGTAGTGGCCGGCCTGGCGCCTGCCATCGCCGCGTTCTATGGCGATCAACGTATGTCCGGCATCACCCTTGGCTCCGCCCTGCCGCTGCTTCTCGGCAGTCTCGCCGCAGTGCCGCTGGCGTTGATGAACCGGCACCTGCAGTTCGGCCAGCTCGCACTGAACGACGTGATAAGCGCCGCCGCCGGACTTCTGGCCGCCACAATCGCGGCCTATGCGGGGTTGGGCTACTGGTCGCTGGTCATCGGCCCGGCGGTTTCGGCAGCTATCGCCCTGGCTGCCGCCTGGCTGGTGGCGCGTTGGACGCCTTTGCGGCCGGACCTGAAGGTCGATGCCGATATATTGTCGTTCGGCGCCAACCTGACCGGCTTCAACCTCGCCAACTTCTTCTCGCGCAATCTCGACAACATTCTCATCGGAAAATATTCCGGTGCGATCGAACTCGGCTATTACGACCGCGCCTACAAGCTCCTGTTGTTCCCGCTGCAGAACATCAACCAGCCGCTGACACGGGTTATGGTGCCGCTGCTCAGCCGCATCCACGATGACAAGGCCCGCTTTCGCGATATCTATGTGCGCACCAACTGGATGCTGGCGGCCGTTACCATGCCGGGCATCGCGGCGCTGACGCTGACCTCCAATCAGATCGTCGGACTTCTCTTCGGCGCCGGCTGGGCACCGGTCGCACCGATCTTTGCCTGGCTGGGCATCGCCAGCCTGGTCCAGTCCGTTTCAAGCACGACGGGATGGATATTCATCTGTCAGGGCAAGACGAAGACCATGTTCCATTGGGGCATCTATTCGTCGCTGACGACCGTCGCTGCCTTCGTCGTTGGCCTGCACTGGGGCGCCGTCGGCGTTGCCGCGGCCTATGCCATCAGCGGTTACGTGCTGCGCGTTCCCGTGCTGGCGCTACTGGTCCATCGCGTCGGTCCGGTGACCGCCGCCGACTTCCTGCTCATGCAGGGGCTTTTCATCGCCTCGTCCCTGCTTGCCTGGTTCCTGTACCTGTGGTTGCCGGCGTCTCTAACGGGCCAGTCAGACCTGCTCGCGGTCTTTTTGGCGCTTGCCCTCAACTACGGCATCGGTATCGTTTTCATGCTTGCCGTCCCGCAGTCGCGACGCGCTTTGTTCACCACCCTGTCCAACGCCGCGCGCAATATCCGCTGAGCGGCCGGCGATCAGCGGCGCCAGCAGGTTTGTGGCCGACATTGCCGAAGCATGTTCTTCGAGCACGGCCTGAAGGCTTGTCTTGCGATAGCGGTCGAGATCTCCCGCAAACCGGCCGAGCTTTTCGCGCGCCTCTTCGGGCGTCACGGTGTCGATGTCGAGCAGCACATCGTCGACACCGATTCGCTTGGCCACTTCCTTGGTTTTGAACTCGTAGGCGATCGGCAGCACCGGCGTGCCGACGCAAAGCGACATGATCATCATATGCATGCGCGTCGCGACGACGAAGTCGAAGCCCTTCACCAGCGCCATCAACTGGTCCGGCGTGTGGAACGAAGCGTCCACTGTCACGTGGCTGGCGATCTCAGGATCGAGCTCGGCAACGATGGCCTGTGCGGTCTTGGAATCGTCATGGGCATATTCCGGCACGCCCTGACACGTGGAGACGAAGGTCACCTCCTTGCCAAGGTCCCTGACAAGAATTGTGGCGATCTCGCGGACCGAATCCAGATAGCGGCGCATGCCGCCCTCACCGTCGCTGACGTAGTTCCAGTGGCGGACCGAAATAGCGACGCGGCCCGTCGACGCCGGCGGCTGGCTGGAAGCGAGACGCTTGCGGATCCTGTCGGTATCGGCCAAGGCGAATACGGCATCGGCCACCACGTGGCACTTGCCGAGATCCTTCACCAAGTCCCGGATATGGGTCCGCGACCGTTCGTCGCGCAACAGGATGAGCGGACTGCGGTCAAAGATCGGGCCGAGCTCCTGGCGGTTGTAACTTTTGTCGAACGGACCGAGGGATTGCGTGAAGAAGACCGGATCTTTGCCAAATACGGCATCGAGCCTGAACTGATTGAGGCGTCGTTCGAGATTGTAGTTCTCGACGAGATAGGTTCCCCCTGTGGTGACCACCATGTCCGCGTCGGCGTAGATATCGAGACCGCGCCGGTCGCGATGGCTGAAAAAATTGCCTAGCGCGCTGCTGCCAAACCAGCGCAGGGCCTGGAGAACGAGCCGATTGTAGATCGGCTTGAACCGGTCCCTCAGCCCGCTGCCATTCTTGTATCGGAACAGGGATTCCGACAGCAGCTTATGAAATTCGAGGTCGGGATAATCCGTCTTCGGATAGAGTCGTTCCGCAACCTCGGGCTGGCTGTCGAAGACGGCAAACCGCACGTCGCCTTGCACGATCGTCTTGAGAATGTGGCGGATCGCCAGCAGAATCGCCGCATCCCCGGTATTCAGGCAGACTGTGTTTTCAACGACGATCTTCATGGGATACCTCATTTCGTCAGCAGATTCCGCGGCGTGGCCTGCGGTGCCTAGGACGGGCATGGTGACCGAAAATACCCACGCCAGGACGATCCCGATGCGGCTCGCGTCACAATCCATCGCTGCATCGGGCTGGGTGACCAGCCAGAGCGGCGCTCAAGCCCGACGGAGGGTAACGCATCAATTTTGCAGTGCAACAAAAAACGTGCACTTATGCTACGGCGCACCAAAAATGTTGCGATGCAGCAAAAGCTGGGTTAGCATTCCCCTGGGTGGGCCAACAGCGGTCGAGTTTTCATGCTGCATGTCTTGTACCTTGTGCACGATGTTTCCGACCCGGCGGTGCGCCGGCGGATCATAATGCTCAAGGCAGGCGGCGCGCGGGTCACGTTGGCCGGCTTCCGTCGGACCACAAATGCTGTTCCCGACGTCGACGGGCTGCAGCCGGTCGACCTCGGCGCGACGCGTGACGGCCGATTCGGCCAGCGTCTGGCGGCGGTCGCCAAGGCGGCGCTGTCGATAGGCTCGAAGCTTGCGGCGATGCCGAAGCCCGACCTCATCATCGCGCGCAATCTGGAAATGCTGGCGCTGGCCAGGCGCGCCAAGGCCGCCTTTCGCGGCGGCGTGCCGATCGTCTACGAATGCCTCGACATCCATCGCCTGGTGCTGCGCAATGACATGCTGGGCAAAGCACTGCGCACAGCGGAGCGTTATCTCGCCCGCGACGTGAAGCTTCTGGTGACGAGCTCACCGGCCTTCATCGCCAATTATTTCAAGCCGTTCGGGCAGGTCGCCGCACCGGTGGAACTGGTCGAAAACAAATACTTCGAAACCGCGCCGATCGCCTTGGATGACAGGTCAAAGGCCGAAAACCCTGCAGCACCCCCGTGGCGCATCGGCTGGTTCGGCGCGCTGCGCTGCCGCCGCTCGCTGGAGCTGCTGGCCGACTTCACGCGCCGTCAGGGCGGGCGCTTCGAGGTCGTCCTCCGGGGCCGTCCGGCACTCTCGGAATTCCCGGATTTCCACGCTTTTGTCGAGGCCGAACCCTATCTCTCCTTTCGTGGCCCCTACCGCAACCCGGAAGACATGGCCGCGATCTACGGCGAAGTGCATTTTTCCTGGGCGATCGATTTCTTCGAGGAAGGGCAGAATTCGGAATGGCTGCTGCCCAACCGCCTCTATGAGGGCTGCCGCTTCGGCGCCGTGCCGATCTCGATGGGCAATACCGAGACCGGGCGCTTTCTCGACCAGCAGGACATTGGCGTCCTGCTTTCCGATGCCACGCCCGAAATCCTGGAAACCGCGCTCGGCCGCATGGACCAGGAGCACTTCGGCAAGGCCAAGGCGCGTGTGCTGGCCCGCAACCCACGAACCTGGAGCTACGACCGCAGCGACTGCCGCGCCTTTGTCGACAGGCTGCGCGGTCTGGCGGCGGTCCCCGGTCCCTTCGTCACCGAAGCGCTGGCTTAGCGATGGCTGATGATGGGAAAAATACAGAGCATGGGAAGGCGCCGATGACGCAAACCGAAGCGCTGCCGCCAAGCCTGATCGTCATTCCGTGCCTGAATGAGGCAGCCCATATCGGCGCGTTGCTCGAGCAGCTCAGGCCGGCAGCGCTAAGGCTCGGCGCCCGCATCGTCGTTGCCGATGGCGGCAGCACCGATGGTACTTTGGCCATTGTCGAAACGGTTGCGGCCAAGGACCCTCAGGTCGTCCTCCTGCACAACCCAAAACGTATCCAGAGCGCGGCGATCAATCTCGCCGTCGCCAGCCTCGGTGACGGCGCCGAATACCTGATCCGCATCGATGCCCACGGCGGCTATCCCGCCCATTATTGCGACCGGCTGGTCGAGGAGGCGCTCGCCACTTCAGCCGATTCGGTCGTCGTCTCGATGCTGACCAGCGGCAGCGGCGCGGTGCAGAAAGCGGTCGCGGCGGCGCAGAATTCCAAGCTCGGCACCGGCGGCTCCAAGCATCGGCACTTCTCGGCCGGCGAATGGGTGGACCATGGCCATCACGCGCTGATCCGGATCTCGACCTTCACCGCGGTCGGCGGCTATGACGAGACCTTCAGCCACAATGAGGATGCCGAACTCGACTACCGCCTGCGCCGGGCAGGCTACCGCATCTGGATGAGCGGCAAGACCCAGATGGTCTACTATCCGCGTTCGTCGCTGAAGGGCCTGTATTTCCAATATCTCGGCTATGGCCGCGGCCGCGCCAAGAATGTGCTCAAGCACCGCATGATCCCGAAAGTTCGGCAGATGATCCCGCTGCTGGTGGCGCCGGTCGTCCTTCTCGCGGTATTTTCCTTTATCCACTGGCTGGCGGCGGTGCCGCTGCTGGTCTGGGCTTCGGTCTGTCTGGGCTACGGCGCTGTGACCGCCATCAGCCAGCGCAATCCCAACAATGTGCTGGCGGGCATTTCGGCGATGGTCATGCATTTCGGCTGGTCGCTCGGGTTTTGGCTGCAACTGCTCGGCTCGCGATCGCAGCGCGGGGTGGCATGATGGTCGCCGACAGCCGCCGAATCGACATCTGCGTCTGCACGTTCCGGCGGCCGGAACTGGCCGACACGCTGCGGTCGCTCGCTGCCATGGATATGCCTGCCGGTTTCGGCATCGGCGTCATCGTCGCCGACAATGACGACGAGCCGACCGCCGAGCCGCTGGTGACCGCGCTGGCGAGCGAATTGAAGCTCGTGGCCCGCTACCGGCACGCTCCGGTGCGCAACATCTCGGTTGCCCGCAACGCCTGTCTTGATGCCAGCACGGCCGATTTTGTCGCCTTCATCGACGACGATGAAACCGCTTCCCGGCAATGGCTGGCCGAACTGATTGCTATCGCGGAGACAAGCGGCGCCGAGGCCGTGCTCGGTCCGGTGCGGGCGCTCTACCGCCCGGATGCGCCGGACTGGATGCGCAAGGGCGATTTCCATTCGACCTTGCCGGTCTGGGTGCAGGGCGAAATCCGCACCGGCTACACCTGCAACGTCCTTTTGAGGATGAGCGCCGACAGCTTGCGCGACCGTCGTTTCAGCCTGGCGCGCGGCCAGAGCGGCGGCGAGGACACCGAATTCTTCGACCGCATGGTCAAGGCAGGCGGTCGCATCGCCTTTGCGCCGGAGGCGTGGGTCGAGGAAGTCGTGCCGCGTTCGCGAGCCGCTTTCGACTGGCTGCGCCGCCGCCGCTTCCGCTTCGGCCAGACGCATGGCCACCTCATCGGCCATGACGCAGGCGTGATAGAGCGTGCGAAGGCTGTCGGCCTTGCCTCGGCCAAGGCCGTCTATTGCTTCGGCATGGCGGCGTTGACCGCGATTAGCCCGGTCCGCCGCAACCGCAGCGTGCTGCGCGGCATCATGCATGTCGGCGTCGTCAGCGGCCTGGTCGGTATCAGCGAAATTCGCCAATACGGACTGTCTTCCCCGCAGCAAGGAGGCAAGCGTGCAGCCTGACGTCTCCTTTGTCATCGCAGCCTACAATGCCGCGGCCACGCTCGACCGGGCGATCGCAAGCGCCATGGCCCAGCGCGATGTCAGCGTCGAAATCATCGTCGCCGATGACCAGTCGCGCGACAACACGCTCGACGTCGCAAGAGCCTATCCAAAAGATGTCGTCAAAGTGGTTGCGCTGCCGGCAAATCGTGGCCCTGGCGGCGCCAGGAATGCCGGGCTCGAACTGGCTTCCGGCCGCTGGGTCGCGGTGCTCGATTCCGACGATGCCGTCCTGCCCGGGCGGCTTTCTGCCATGATCGCGCGGGCCGAAAGCGCGGGCGCTGTGATCGCCGTCGACAACCTCCAGGTGGTGCGCGAGGACGGCATTGCCGAAGCGACGATGTTTCCCGCCGAATATCTGGAGGGCCTGCGTGAAATCACGCTCGCCGACTACATCGCTGGCAACATCGTTTTCGAATCCACGTTCAACCTTGGCTATCTCAAGCCGATCTTCCAGCGCCGTTTCCTGATCGAAAACGGGCTTCGCTATGATGAAAGTCTGAGCATAGGCGAGGATTACATCCTGCTCGCCAACGCGCTGGCCAAGAGCGGAAAATGCGTCGTCGAGCCGACGACCGGCTATATCTACCACATCCGCACGGGCTCGATCTCGCGCGTGCTCGAGCTTCACCATATCGAGGCGATGCGCAAGGCCGACGCGGTCTTCGCCGAGACCAATTCCATGGACGCTGCTGCTGCGGCCGCCTTCGCCAAACGCGCCCGCAGCCTGCGCAAGGCGGCATCGTTCCTGTCGCTGGTCCAGCACATCAAGGCGCGTTCGCCGTTGAAAGCGATACGCACCGCGCTAAGTGATCCGGCGGCTGTCAGGCACATGTCGATGCCGATCGCCGTCCGCCTCAAAAGGGTGGCGGCGCAGTTTGCCGTCGGCGCGGAGAGGTAAGGAGGGCGAGTACATGAAGACGTTTGTTCGTGGCCTGCAACAGGCTGAAATCGATCTGCTCAGAAGGAATTTGCGATGAAGAAAATCAGGAAGGCAGTCATCCCTGTGGCGGGGCTTGGAACACGGTTCCTGCCGGCAACCAAGTCGATTCCGAAGGAGATGCTGCCCGTGGTCGACCGGCCGGTCGTCCAATATGCGGTGGACGAGGCCTTCGAAGCCGGCATCGAGCACATCGTGTTCGTCACCGGCCGCAACAAGGCTGTCATCGAGGACTACTTCGACCTGCACCCCGAACTGATTGGAACGCTCGAACAAACCGGCAAGAAGACCCAGCTGGAGGCGCTCGAAAGCATGCTGCCCGTGGCCGGCGCCACCAGCTTCATCCGCCAGCAGTCGCCACATGGTCTCGGCCATGCGGTGTGGTGCGCACGCGAAGTCATCGGCGACGAGCCCTTCGCCCTGCTGCTCCCCGATATGGTGTCGTTCGGTCGCCGAGGTTGCCTGGCTGAAACAGTCGATCTCTATCAGCAGACCGGCGGCAATGTGATCGCCGTCGAGCGCTGTGATCCCAGCGAGACCAGCAAATACGGCATCGTCGGGCGCGGCGCCGAGACAGGCAGCGGCTTCGAGGTGACGGCCATGGTCGAAAAGCCGGCGCCGGCCAATGCGCCGTCGAACTATTACATCAACGGCCGCTACATCCTGCAGCCCGAGATCTTCTCGCTGCTGGGCAACCAGAAGCGCGGCGCCGGCAATGAAATCCAGCTTACCGATGCCATGGTGCGGCTGGCGAAAAGCCAGTCTTTCTTTGCCCAGCCTTTCAATGGCCGCATGTTCGACTGCGGCTCCAAGGAAGGCTTCATAGAGGCGACCATCGCCTTCGCGCTGGCGCGCGACGACATGAAGGGACCTGTGCTGGAAATGCTGCAGGCGTTCGTGCGGTCGCATGAGCGTCAGGAAGTGGCCGCATAATGCCCATCTCTCGAGGGCATATGCGTTTGGACGATGGCGCGGCTCATGCCTGCACGCCTGGCCGCTCAGGCCCGGCGCCGGATGGCATGAAGCTTGCGTTGCATATCTTGCCCCCGATCTCCGCAGCTTCGGACGAGGTGGGACCTGACCCGTCTCGCTCCGGCGCCTGTAACCTAGAATTGGATCGAAGATGAATTATGCCAGCTTTCCTCTCGACAAGAGGATGCCATTGCCCAACCCCGATCAGGAAAAGGGTGAAGACTTCATCGACGTCGAGCGCCTGCTTGGCATGGCGGCGCGTCAGGTCAAGGTGGTGGCGGTCTGCGCCATCATTGGCCTGTTCCTGGGGTTGCTCTATCTGCAGACCACGCCCAAGCAATACATGTCGGTCGCCAGCGTGCTGATCGACGAAGGCCTGAACAAGGTCATCGACGACATCTCGGCTGCATCCGTCACCATGCAGACCGACGCCGCCCTGCTCAGCCAGATCGAAATCATCACCTCGGCGCGGCTGGCCTCGGTGGTGGTCGACAAGCTGAAACTCGACCAGAACGCAGAGTTCATGAACCCGCCGCAATCGGCGCTGGTCAAGGGCATCGGCTTCGTGCGCGGCGTGATCGGCTATTTCCGCTCAAGTTCCGCCGAGCAGATTCCCGGCATGGAAAACGTCGATGAGGCGACACGCCAGGCCATGATGCAGACGGCGCGCCACGACTATGCCGTGCTGAAGCTGCAGAGCGAGGTGCTGGCGCAGCGCAACGGCCGCTCCTATGTGCTCGCCATCGGTTACCAGTCGACCAATCCGGCGCTCGCCACCGCCATCACAAAGGCCTATGCCGACGCCTATCTCGCCGACCAGCTCAATGCCAGCTTCGACGCCACCGAGCGCGCTGCGGTCTGGCTGCAGGGCCGGCTGACCGAGCTTCGTCAGAACTCACAGGCGGCCGCTATGGCGGTCGAGAAATTCAGGGCCGAGCATGGTCTGGCCGCCAACAGCGACGGCCAGCTGATCAGCGACAAGCAGATTGCCGATCTCACCGCGCAACTGATCGTCGCGCAGGCCGATACGGCGCGCGCCAGCGCCCGCTATCAGCAATACAAGACCATCGTCGAAAGCGGCTCGGACAATGCCTTCAACGATTCCGCCATCTCAAGCGATCAGCCGGCAAGCTCCGTCATTGCAACGCTCAAGACCCGCTATCTCGCAGTGGCCAAGCGGCTGCAGGACGTGACGGCCAATTTCGGCGCCGACCATCCGCAGGCGGTGGCGCTGGCCAAGGAAAAGGCCGACCTGTCGACCCAGATTTTCGGCGAGTTGAAGCAACTGACCGAAAGCTATCGCAATGAATATGAAGTCGCGCTTTCACGCGAGACCTCACTGAGGCAGAAGATCGCCGACGCGGCCGGCAAGAGCTCCATCGACAACCAGAGCCAGGTCAAACTGCGCGAACTCGACCAGCAGGCGCAGGCGCTGACCACGCTCTACCAGACCTTCCTTAGCCGCTACGAGGAGGCCTCGCAGCAGCAATCCTTCCCGGTCGGCAAGGTCCGCATCATCTCGGATGCCTCAACGCCGCTTTCCGCCTCAAGCCCGCGCACCTCCAGGGTGCTGGCGCTGTCGCTGGTGCTTGGCGTGCTGCTTGGCGCCGGCTTCGGTGGCCTGAATGAGTTCAACGAGCGCTTCTTCAGGACCGGCGAGGACATTCGCGATCGCGTCGGCCTCAAATTCCTCGGCTATTTGCCGATGATCGGCGGCAGGCTCGGCAAGGACGCCGACGGCGGTGCGGCGGATGCCAAAGGCGCCAACACATTGTCGGCGGCCGAGAAACGGGCGCGCATGCGGGTCAGCGTCGATGCGCCGGCATCGATGTTCTCCGAAACGCTGCGCAACGCCAAGATCGCCTTCGACGTCGTCATGGAAGGGCAAGGCAGCCGGGTCATAGGCGTGGTCTCGGTCCTGCCCGGCGAGGGCAAGTCTACGGTCGCCGCCAATCTCGCCGGATTGCTGGCCGCCAACGGCTCGAAGACGCTTTTGATCGACGCCGATCTGCGCAATCCTGGCCTCAGCCGCAACCTCGGCATGGAGGCCGAGCAGGGGCTGATGGAGGCCGTGGTCAACGGCCAGACCTGGCAGTCGGTCGGCAAGGTCGACCGCCAGACCAAGCTGGCGATCATCCCGGCCGTGCTGCGTGGGCAGTTCTCGCATACCAGCGAGCTGCTGTCGTCGGCCGGCATGCGGCGCTTCATCGACAACGCCAAGGAGACGTTCGAGTACATCATCGTCGACCTGCCGCCGCTCGGCCCCGTGGTCGACGCCAAGGCGTTTGCGCCGCTGGTCGACGGCTTCGTGCTGGTTGCCGAATGGGGCCGCACGCCGCGCGCCATGGTGCGCTCGCTGCTGGAGCAGGAACCCTACGTCGCAAGCAAGGTCGTCGGCGCCGTGCTCAACAAGGTCGATCTGAAGAAGCTGCCGAAATACGGCTCGCTCGGCGGCTCGGAAAAGTTCTTCGACCGCTATTCGACCTACTATCTGGAGAAATCGGACGTGCGGGCCAAGACCGCCGCCTGAACGGAGCGCGATCCTGAAAAGGAGCGTGATCCGGAAAAGCGGATCCGGTTTTCGGAAAGGATCACGCTCAAACGAAGAACGGCAGGTCAGGAAAAGATCAGCTTGCCGAATTTACCCGCGATCCTGAGCGCTGTCAGCCGGCCGCTTTGAAAGGCGCCGGTGTCGATGCCGAGCCTTCGCCCGTCAAGCCTGGGGATATCGACCGGCGTGTGCCCATGCACCACAAAGCGGTCGAGCAGATGGGCGGCGTTGAAGAACTCGTCGCGGATGTTGAGCAGGTCCTGCTCATCCTGTTGGACCAGGTCGATACCCGGCCTGATGCCGGCATGGACGAAAACGAATTTATCCGAACAGAGCAGCACCGGCAGGCTGCGCAGAAAGTCGATATGGCTGGCCGGAATGACTTCCTTCACGCGCCGGTCGACCTCGTCGCTCGAGGCATAGAGGCTGGCAAGCCGCGCCGGATCGACCCCATAGGAAAACAGCGTCTCGCGGCCGCCGACCGCCAGCCAGCGGTCCCGCGACAGATATCCGTCGAGATAGTTCAGCATCGCCACTTCGTGGTTTCCCGCCAGGCAGACGCGCAGGAACCCTGTTGGCGGTAGCGCCAAGACATGGTCGAGCACGCGCGCCGATTGCGGCCCGCGATCGATATAGTCGCCGAGCATGACGATAATCTTGCGGCCGCGAAATTGCAGCGCGTCGAGCTGGATCTTCTGCTCCAGCGACAGCAATTCCTTGTAGCAGCCATGCACGTCGCCGATCGCGTAGACGACGGTGTCGTCCATATCCATTTCCAGGCGCTCGCGCGGCGCCGGCCGGGGGGGCCTGGATCGCTGGAACAACGCCACTGGGGCCGTCAGACCCCGATGCCGCGGGCTTTGAGCGCCGCGGTGATCTCGTCAAGAATGGCGGGATCGTCGATAGTCGCCGGCATCGTCCATTCTTCCTTGTCGGCGATCTTCTGCATGGTGCCGCGCAGGATCTTGCCGGAGCGCGTCTTGGGCAGGCGCTTGATCGTCACCATGGTCTTGAAGGCCGCGACCGGGCCGATCCGTTCGCGCACCAGCCCCACCACTTCGCCTTCGATGGCAGCGGTATCGCGCGACACACCGGCATTGAGCACGACGAAGCCGAGCGGGACCTGGCCCTTCATAGCGTCAGCGACGCCGATGACGGCGCATTCGGCAACATCGGGATGCGCTGAAAGCACCTCCTCCATGGCTCCGGTCGACAGCCGGTGTCCGGCGACATTGATGATGTCGTCTGTGCGCGCCATGACATAGAGGTAGCCGTCGTCGTCGATCATGCCGGCATCGGCCGTCTTGTAGAAGCCGGGAAATTCCTCGAGATAGGCTTGCCGGAAACGCTCGTCGGCATTCCACAGCGTCGGCAGGCAGCCGGCCGGCAGCGGCAGTTTCACCGCCACATTGCCAAGTGTGCCGCGCGGCACTTCATGGCCGGCATCGTCGAGCACGCGAATGTCGTAGCCCGGCATCGGCACGCCGGGCGAGCCGTATTTCACCGGCAGCAGGCCGAGGCCCGCCGGGTTGATGGTCATCGGCGAGCCGGTCTCGGTCTGCCACCAATGATCGACCACCGGCACGTTGAGTTTCTGCTCCGCCCATTTGATGGTTTCCGGGTCTGCGCGTTCGCCGGCCAGGAACAGAGTGCGGAATTTCGACAGATCGTATTTCGGCACGAATTCGCCCTTGGGGTCCTGCCCCTTGATGGCGCGGAAGGCCGTCGGCGCGGTGAACAGCGCGACCACGCCGTGTTCTGCGATCACCCGCCAATAGGTGCCGGCGTCGGGTGTGCCGATCGGCTTGCCCTCGAACAGCACGCTTGTCGCACCATGCAGCAGCGGTCCGTAAACGATGTAGGAATGGCCGACCACCCAGCCGACATCGGAGGCCGCCCAGAATACTTCGCCCGGTCTGACGCCGAACTCGTTTTCCATCGTCCATTTGAGCGCGACCATGTGGCCGCCATTGTCGCGCACGATGCCCTTCGGCTGGCCGGTCGTGCCGGAGGTGTAGATGATGTAGAGCGGGTCGGTGGCGAGCACCGGAACGCAATCGACGTTGGCGCCCGCGGCGCGCTCGCGGGCAACGGCGTCGGCAAAATCGATATCGTAATGCTCCCTCAGATCGCAGCGCAGCTGGTCGCGCTGCAGGATCAGGCAGGCGTCCGGCTTGTGGCGGGACATTTCGATCGCCTTGTCGAGCAGCGGCTTGTAGGCCACGACACGTCCAGGCTCCAGGCCGCAGGACGCGGAGATGACCAGCTTCGGCTTGGCGTCGTCGATGCGGGTGGCGAGCTCGTGCGAGGCAAAGCCGCCGAACACCACCGAATGCACCGCGCCGATGCGGGCACAGGCAAGCATCGCGACCGCCGCTTCGGCCACCATCGGCATGTAGATGATGACGCGGTCGCCTTTGCGAATGCCGCGGTTCTTGAGCACCGAAGTCAGCGCTACCACTTCGCGCTTCAATTCGGCATAGGTGAATTTCTTGACCGTGCCGGTGATCGCGCTGTCGTAGATAAGTGCGATCTGGTCGGCACGGCCGCCTGCGACATGGCGATCGAGAGCGTTGAAGCAGGTGTTGCAGCTGGCGCCGTTGAACCAGCGCCCGTAAACGCCGGCCTTGGCATCGAAGACGCTGGTCCACGGCGAATACCAGTCGATCGCCTCGGCCGCATCGGCCCAGAATTGTTCTGGGTCGCGTTTCCAGCCGTCATAGACCTCGTGGTAGCGTGACGCCATTCATCCCTCCTCGGGAAAACTCTCTATCTTGCAATAGCCTATGCGGGTTTTCCCGGCCACGTCTTTCCCCAAATGCCATGTCTTTCCCGAAATTTGGCGCTTGGCCGATCTCGCCTTGGCCATAAATTGCAGGCACCATGGCCGGGTTTGAAATCGGGGCAGGGCGCGCAATGACGGTACGATACGGGGTTGGATCTGCCGTTGGAGCAGCGCTGCTGTTGACGATCGTTTCCGCCGCCCAGGCCGGCGATGCCGCCGCGCGGCGCATCATCGGCTTTTCCCCCGACGGCAAATATTTCGCCTTCGAGCAATATGGCGAGTTCGACGCTGCCGTTTCCGGCTGGTCGCAGATCGACATCATCGACACAAGCACAGACGAGTTCGTCGGCGGCAAGCCGATCCTTGTCCTCGATGAATCGGAAGAGGCGACCACGACGGTGGAGCAGGCACGGGCGCAGGCCGCAAAGCAGGCCGCGCCAATCCTGGCCAAATACGGCATCGCCGAGCGCGGCACGCGCACGGCCTCCGACAGGTTCACCTTCCCGGACGACACGGTCGAGTACAACGACATTTCCCGCCTCGAGCAGGCCGCGCAGAAATGGCTGTCGCCGTTCTATGGCGAAACACAGATTTCGACCATCCAGCTCGATGAGATTTTGGCCGACAGCAAGACGGACTGCTCGGCAAGCTTCGATGACGCCAAGCCAAGCGACCAGGCTCTTCCGAGCGACAAGACACTTCAGGGCGAAAAGAAACTTCAAGGCGCCAAGACGGGCAAGGCGCGCGGCTTCCGCCTGTCGCTGCAGGGGCAGGACGGCAAGCCGTTCAAGGTGCTGCACGAGGACAAGGCCGTGCCGGGCTCGCGCAACTGCCCGACTTCCTACAGCCTGTCGGAATCCTACGAATACACCCCGCCCGGCAGGCCGGCGGTAGTGGCGGTGCTGGTGCAGCGCTTCAGCCAGGGCTTCGAAGGACGCGACCGCCGCTTCATCGCCGTAACCGGCCATGCACGCTAAGCCGCGGCCCGTCTTGTGGCAGGCAGAAAAAGCTCATGCGCCCGGAGAAAGCAGGGCGTTCGTGTCGGATATCAGTCTTAAAGCGGCAAGGCCGCCAGCATCAGCCCGACGCCACCCGCAATCAATATGGCGGCTGCCAACGCTTTTCGATGACGTTCGAACGCGGTCGGCGCCCGCTCCCAGTTGTAACGCATACCCAATGCTCTCCCAAAACCCCGCGACTCCATAGCTTACTTTAGGTAAGAAAAGCAACACCTTGACCCTGCGAGATAGCTGGCTTGACCGTTTGCGGCGGTGATTCCCAGCCGCAATCACCGACGATTTCTGGGGTGCTTCCCCGTTCTCAGGCTCTGAATGATGTGGAAGTTACCACAATCTGAAATTGGATGTCTCCATTAGGCTTCGGTTGCCTGTGTCGTGAGGATGGTGGCGTTGCCGGATTGCCACAGAACGGTCAGGCCGGCTTGTTCTCCCTCTCGTCCGCGCAATGGACAGACCCGCATCGCCGCGCTATCTGCTCTCCAGGAAAATGGTGGAGGGGCTCCATGGCCCAAATCGGTTCTGAAATGGTTCTGCGGCTGGCGGACGACGCCTCGGTCCAGCATGTCGGCGATGGCGCCGTCGTGCTCTTGGCGCGCAGCGGCCAGCTTTACACCTGCAACGGCACCACCGAAGCCTTTCTCGACAAGGTGGACGGCGCCCGCAGCCTTGACCAGATCGTCGTCCTGTTGTCTGACGAGTTCGAGGTCGACAAGGGCACGCTCGACCAGGACATGGCGGCGCTGGCCGCCGAACTGGTGAGCGAAGGCATTCTCGCCGACCCGGCTCCCTGATGGTGGACGGCGTTCTCCTGCGCGCTTTGTTTCGTGTCCATTTATGGGCAAGCGCGCGGCTGATGCCGACCCTGATCGGCCGCCGCAGCTTCGAATCGGTGCTGAAATGGGCGCCGCTCAGCGCACCCACCCCTTATCGCGGCCTGTCGTCAGCCTACATCGTCGCTGCCGTCAACCGGACCGTCCGGCACCCCTGGCTGATGCGCGACCGCAGATGCCTGCGCGAGGGCCTGCTCGCCCACCGCTTCCTGCGCTTTGCCGGCTTCGATCCGGATCTGCGCTTCGGCGTCGATCCGAAGTCGATGCAGGCGCCGCGTATGTCTGCCCATTGCTGGGTCTGTCTCGATGGCCGCCCGGTGGTCTCGGACAGCCTCCCCGGCATGGTGCAGATCTATCGCCATCACGCCGATGCCGGAAAGGCGCACGCTGCTTGACCGGTCCGGCGACCACCTTCTGCTATGATCTCCAGGGCCAGGTCATCAGCATATCGGCCTCGCGGGCCGATCTCTGGCCGAGCTTCGACCTCTTGCTCGGCACGTTGCGCGTGAGCGGGCCGGTCGAGCCCGATTTCCGCGTCGACATCGTCGAGACGCGGGAGTTACCGGAATCGCCTGCCGGAAAACTCGCTTTCGACGGCGAGGTGCCGGAGGACGGCCATTGCCGGCTGATCGACGGTGGTGGCACCGTTCATCTGGTCTTTCCCGGCCTGCAGACCGTCTCGATCAATGCCGATGGAGGCTGGGCCGAGATACGAGTCCATCCCGATGCCAAGGTCAAATGGACGGTGCTGATGATGGTGCTGGATGCAGCACTTGATGCCGGCGACCAGCACATGCTGCACACCGCCGGCCTGACATTGCCCGGCCGCGAGGCGCTCGTGCTGATCCATGCGCCGAGCGGCACCGGCAAGTCAACGACGTCGCTGGCGCTGGCGTCGCAAGGTTTCGGCCTGTGCTCGGATGACGCCATGATCCTCAAGGTTTTGGCCGGTGGCGGCATCACGGCCTGGGGCTTGCCGCGCAAGGTGAAGGTCCACCGCCACACCGCGGCAATGCTGCCCTTCGTGGCGCCTTGCCTTGGCGACAAATGGGACGCCAATGGCGAGCAGGCCGTCTCGCTGGAACGTCTCGCCGAGATCATCCGCATCGAGGAAACTGTCGGCAGACCGGTTGCGGCACTGTTTCATCTCGCCCGCTCGGCGGACGCGCAAACCCGGCTCGTGCCCATGACCAGGACAGACGCCATGGTGGCGCTTGCCACCGACAATGTCAGGACCGGCATGACCGGCCTTTTGCCGGCGCAGAAGCGCCGCATGGCAACCATCGCAACGCTGGTCAAAGCCGTCCCGACCTTTACCCTGGAAGTCGGCGCGAACCCGGCCGAGGCGGCCCC
Organism: Mesorhizobium sp. M0514; assembly: GCF_040321145.1. Lineage (NCBI taxonomy): Bacteria > Pseudomonadati > Pseudomonadota > Alphaproteobacteria > Hyphomicrobiales > Phyllobacteriaceae > Mesorhizobium > Mesorhizobium sp. M0514. Next base: position 1,912 of record NZ_JAMYQZ010000087.1, on the reverse strand, counting down.
GCTGATCCGCTCGGCGCTGGCGGCGCGGGACTAAAGCACACTTCAGGCAGAATGCGGCTTTGGCCTGGCGAGGCGCTGGATCCAGCGGAAGGCGTCGCGGCGCAGGCGCGAATGCATCTTGTCCCTGGAATTGACGCCGAGCAGCGTATCGCCGGTGATCAGCCATTTGGCCAAAAATATCGAGAGGTCGGGCTTGATGCGGTCGGCCAGTTCGATCGCGCGCGGTGCATCAAACAGCCGCCCCGTCACATTGAGAACCGTCGCCAGTTCGAGCTCGATGCCGCTGATGCGCGCCGCCTCGAAAAGCCGGTCTTCATCCGCGGGCGACCGCAGCGCGCGCACGCCCTGCAGCACATCGACGCAAAGCTGCAGCCGGTGGAACTTGTGCCCGCCGGCGGCGTGGACAATGGCGATGGTCAGCAGCGCGGCCGGCGTGTCGGCCTCGCTGCCGTCGATGATCTGCAATTCGCGAAAGCCCAGCGACAGCCGCCGCCGCATGCCGGAATCATGCACCAGGTTGCCGTGCAGTTCGATCAGCAGGCTGGTATTCTCCTTCTCCAGCCACTTGAACTCCTGCAGATCCTGCGACTGCGTCTCCTCGCTCCAGAGTTCAAAGCCGCATCCGGCAATCACCGTGTTGGCTTCAATGATGCTGGCCGGCTCGACCAGAATGTCGATGTCGGTGAAAGGCCGGTCGGCGGCGTGGCGGTAGAGTTTGCGGGTGAAGACAGGCCCCTTGACGATGCGCGCCGGCACGCTGGCGGCGGCAAGCGCCTTCATGATGCGGTCGCCATGATATTGCAGCAGCATCGATTGGCCGGTCGCCAGCGTCGAGCGATCACGCAGTTCCGACAGCTTTTGCCGCAAGGCTGCGTCCGCAGGCAGTTGGGCGTCGCCGATCTCGCTGAGCTTGCGCAGCATGATCGGCAGCACGCCGTGGAACTCGGCATTGGCGAGCAGTGCCAGCAAGCTTTCGGCAGCAACGTCACGGCCAATGGCAACCGTCGCCTCCGGGTCGGCGAAGGTCAGCAGCAGTTTTTCATCGGCAGGCGCAAGAGATGGCAGCATCAAACCCGGATTGCGTTCGCCCACATCAGCAATTCCCGTCCGGAATTGCGTCAAACAACCAACTCAGAGGAGCGTATGTTGCAGAAAAGCATGCATGAAGCCAGCGTGTGATGGCAGAACCAGCCTCTCCGCTACAGTCCCCAGCGCAGCGCGACGGTGTGCACCGGCGCGTCCCACATTGACGTTGCCTCGTCATCCAGCATGGTCAGCGTGATCGAGCAGCCGGCCATGTCGAGCGATGTCACGTAGGACCCGACCAGCGAGCGGGTCACCGTCACGCCCTGTTTTTCGAAGATGTTTCGGGCGCTGTTGTACATCAGATAGAGCTCCATCAGCGGCGTGCCGCCAAAGCCGTTGATGAACAACAGTGCCGGGCCTTTCGCCCTGTCGCCGAGATCGCCCAGGATCGCGGCGCAAATCTCTTCGGCGATCGCATCGGCGCTTTTCAACGTGTCGCGACGCCGGCCGGGCTCGCCATGAATGCCGACGCCGAATTCCATCTCGCCATCACCAATCTCGAAGGTCGGCCTGCCCGCCGCCGGCACCGTGCAACTGGTCAGCGCCACGCCCATCGAACGCGTCGCGCTGTTGATGCGACCGCCGAGCGCCTTGAGATCCGCCAGCGCCATGCCTTGCTCGGCGGCGGCGCCGACGATCTTCTCCACCACCAGCGTGCCGGCGACGCCGCGCCGGCCGGTGGTAAAGGACGAATTCTCGACGGCGACGTCATCATTGATCACCACCTGCAGGACGCCGTCGGCCATTTCGCCGGCCATGTCGAAATTCATCACGTCGCCTTCATAGTTCTTGACGATGAACAGGCAGCCGGCGCCGGTATCGACGG
>NZ_JAMYQZ010000086.1:0-26498 GCF_040321145.1 Mesorhizobium sp. M0514 | reverse complement strand
GTCCCCCGAATTAACGGTGCACAAAGAAAAGCCCGTCGCGGCAAGCGGCAGGCTTTTCTATTGGGAATTGCGAAGCTAGAATTTGTAGGCGATGCCGAGGCGAACTTCGTTGGTCTTTAGATCAACAGACGAATCGGACGGCGCACCAAACGATTTTGAACCGAAATCAGTATAGCGGTACTCGGCGCGCAGCAGCAGATTGTCAGTCATGGCATAATCCAAGCCCACGCCTATCGTCCATCCTGTGAACGTATCTCCGAACGAACCTGGGCCGTTATTATTGTTTATGTCGATGTCGCCAAACGCAACGCCACCCGCGATATAAGGAAGAAAGCGATCAGCTGCATATCCTAGGCGAAGTCTTGCCGCCCCACTCCAATTGAGTTCTTCGGTGACGCTGGCGCCCGGAATTGGAAAACCAGGAGCGGCGAATACTTGGCCGCTGCCATCAACATTCGCATAGACGACGTCCAGTTCCGCACCAATCACGATGTTGTTCGACATCTGATAGTTGTAACCGGCGTAGACGCCTCCAAGGAACCCATCAGGGTCTGTGTCTACAAAGCCCGGTCCACCGATTTGGTCAACGCGACCATCACCCCAAGCATAGCCTGCCTGAAGGCCGACATACCCCCCTGTCCAGCTAAAGACCGGCGCGGCTTCTGCAACGATGGCATCGGCAGCAAGGGCTGACGACGTCAGCAACGAAAATGACAAAGCGAAAAGCAGCTTCTTCATATGTGATCTCCCATAACTGCCTTTTTGGTAGCAGAGCGCGCCGATTGATGCAGTTGTTTTTCTGCCACAGTTGGCGCAATTCAAAGCGCCGCCTGCACTCGCATGAGGCCCTTATCTGTCACCGGCGGCGATCTGATCGCCCCTCCCCCACGATGGGCAGTTGCTCGGCTATCCCTTGTCCAGAAGGTTCAGGCCGCGAACACTCATTCTGGTTGCCCAGAACCAGAATTAACATCGAGGAGGGTACGATAAAGGCTGTCAACCTCCTTGTCGTCGAACGCCTCGGTCAGCTCGCTTTCCGCAATCCCCTCAGCCTCCGCGTCGGCGATTAGCCGCTTTGCGAGCTGCTCGATCTCCGCTCGCTCTTTCGGCGCACCGGCGTCAGATAGATCGTGTTTTTTTATCCATTGGTTCAAGAATAGGACGGCCGGCTTGCTCATTCGGGAACACCTGGGGCAAAGTGCACGACGGCATCGACCAGCGTCCGATATAGGCTATCAACCTCTTCGTCGATCTCTTCGCGCTTGATCCTCAAGGCTTTAGCGTCGGCATACAATTTGTATATGTACTCACTTACCGAAACGGCGTCGGTCTTAGCCGTTTCGGGGAGATTGTTGCCGATCAAGCGATCGAGAAAGTTGACGCCGCGTGTGCTCATGAAGCCTAAGCTCGATCCAGCGCTTAGGTTCTTCCAGCAGGGCGCTCGACGGCAGCTTCGTCGACCTCGGCTTCCATTTCGTCGTTGACAGTCTTGGTCTTGCCGAAGGCGGCCACCGGCTCACCCGTCAAAGCCCTGTAACCACGCGTCGGCATGCTCTCCCCAGTAGGCTGGCACCGCACGTCTCCTTGCCATCCTTGCTGGCTTGGGCGCCGTACATCCAGGCGTGGGTGGCGCGCTCCTGATCTTTCTTAGGCACGGCCATGTGCATCATCCTCCCAGAAATCCAGCAGCCTTGCATGCCGCGAGGGTCTTGACCCGTCCGACGAGTCCCGGCTTAAGCCATTCGGCCTTGTCCTTCTTATGCCCCTTCGGGACCGGGCCGCCAACCTTGCCCTGGACGCGATCCCAGAGCGCTTGCCGCTTGTCGGCACTGAAGGTGACGAATGCGCCGCCTTTGTAGTGGCCCTTTTCAGCCATGATCACTTGGGCAGCTTTGCCGCGCTCGCGCTGTGCGCCGATGATGTCCATCTCCTTTTCTTCGAAGCACTTGATCTTCCGCCAGGCGCTCGTCTTGCCGCTGCGGTATGGGCTGTCCTTGAGCTTCGAAACCATGCCTTCAAGCCCGGCCTTGTCGACCAGATGAAAAACCGCGTCACCGGTACCGGGCATCGCTTCGCTGAATTGAATGTGCCCGCCGGCCGGGATCATCGCGTGCAGGATCTCGCGGCGATCTTCGGTCGGCATCCCGCGCAGGTCATGGCCATTCAGGAACAGAAGATCGAACGCGACCAGATAGATATCCGGTGAAGGCCGACGCAGCCCAATCACCGCCTGCATCGCGTGAAAGTCCGACAGGCCGGCATCGTTGATCATGATCGCTTCACCTTCGAGGATGAAGTTTTCGGCGTCGATCGCCGCCGCCTCTTCGGCGGGATAGGGATATCGAGCCGTCCAGTCGAAGCCGTTCTTTGTGAAGAAGCGGATGCCGTCTTCGTCCTTGACGACCTGGGTGCGGTAGCCATCGAACTTGATTTCGTGGCTCCAATCGGCGCCGGCCGGCGGCACATCGAACAGCTCGGGCTCCATTGGCCGGATGAATTCTAAACCCATGAACACACCCACACCCCGCCATTCAATAAGCTTAAGCTAAAATAGTTCCGAAACCTGAAATCAGCCTTTTGGTGCAACAAACACGGCAACTTGACGTTGCGGGATGAGCGAAGGAGGAATCGATATGGCCGACGACAAGAGCAAGCGGGATTTTCCGCGATCGGGACCGTGTCTCAGCCGACAAGGATTATGAAGTTGAATATTTCGCAACAAAGACCGGCATCACACCCCAGCAGGTCAAAGAACTGATTGCGAAGCACGGCAACCAACGCGAGACGTTGGAGCGGGAAGCGAAGGCGCTGCGGAAATAATGACCACGCTATCGGATCTCGGCAGACCAATAATCGGGCACCGACATGAAGGCCCGCCCGCGAGCGAGCTCGATCATTTCCTCCCTTGCCCTGTTTCCGGCCAACAGATCGACATGCGCGATTTTCGCCAAGTCGCGTATCATGCCGATCCGGAGCACGAGCCGCTCGAACTGGACGCGTAGGACGCAAAAAGCTCGACTGCTGCATCGAGTTTAATCCTTGTTTGGCGAAACGTGGCGGGGCTGCACCGGCCATTCCTACGGCTGGGTAGGGTGTTAGTGCTCGGCAATCTTTTCCAACAGCTTCCGTGAAGCCTCTAGTACGCGGCGTGTCTCTTGGATGCTCGATTGTAGGGATTCCAGTTGGCAATTTAGAAAGCCGTTCACCATGGCTGGGTCATCCCAACCCGTCGTTCAATTGGCTTGTGCTGAAATGGGGCAAAATCAAATAGGTATGGAAACCAAAAAGCTCTTGTTGCGTTCGGCGCACTAAAAGGTCGGGAGGTTGTGCCCATGGGCACCTTTTTACCGCTGTTCGTTAAGCTGGTAGACCGGAAATCAATGACGGTTTCCTCTATTTGTGAGGCCGAGGAAGCGCTCCAGGGTCAGTGGCCAAATAAGGGTGCGGCGGCCTATAAGGATGCGTGCCGATTGATCGCGGAGGCCAAGGATGGAAGCTGCAGTCCGGCCGTAGCATTTGCGGCGTTCAAGGCCGCCGCTATCGACCAGCACTTGCTGCAGCCCGAGCCCGGCGCTCGGCATGTTCGACAACGTTGACATAAACCATCGTGATGATGAAGCCGACGTCCGCAGTATAAAATAAGGACCGACACAGGGGAGTCTCGCTTTGTCGCGCGACGGTGGGCTCGCACCGTACCGGGGCAGGTGTGATGCGAGCCCGGCCGAGTCTTGCGGGACCTCGACCAGCAGCGAACACCCACTCGCTGCCGTTCTATCAACATGCCCCCAAATTTCAGGTTCCGCTAACGTACAAAAAAGCCCACGACCGTTCAGGTAGTGGGCAGTTTTGGGAGACACTGAAAAGGGAACAGTGCGACCGCCCGAAGTGTTTCGAGGCGACGATGTTCCAAGGGTTCATAGATTCGCTGTCTCGATCTAGACTCGAATGAAACGATGTTTGACGATCTCTCCGAAGCACTCAAAGCTCCCCGCCAGGACGTGTGGCGCCCTGTCCGCGCCCTTGCCCTCGACCTCGTCGGCAAAGCTGTTCCTTGGCCTCGCCATAGGCCATGGGTGTTGGCCCTGGGATGGCGCTGGCTCGTTAGCTGCCCTTCGCCTTGCCATAGGCGTTCGGCCGCGACTCCGGCGAGTAGATCAGCCCGACTTTCTTGCTGCCGCACTGGGCGCATTTCAGCTTGGGAATGAGGTCATCGGCTCATGGCCGGCGCCTCTGGGCCGAAACGGTCGCGGAGCTTCACCAGTTCAAGCTCCTGGCACGCTGGGGTAAAGCAACCAATCCGCCAAGCTGGACGCAAGGGGCCCGGAATGTGGCGGTAACAGAACTTATGTTGCCACGGGGCCCGGGGAGGATAGACCGCCAGCGATCACAGCCGACAGTTTACCGCGCTTCGCCAACGTCGGCTTCAAATAGATTTTCTTCACCAAGGTTTTCTCCTTCAAAATAAACCGACGACAGAAAGGCGTAGAGCCTCAGAAATGATAGTTGATGCCTACGCGGACCGTGTCGAAATCGATATTGTCGGTCGATGGGACAGAAGAAGGCGTGTTGAACTCGGGAGTGCCCAGGTCGACGTGCATATACTCAGCCTTGAACGACAGCTGCTGGTTCAGCGCCCATTCAAGTCCTGCGCCGGCCGCCCAGCCCCACCTGGTCTCGTCATAGCCGCATGTTGGCGTAAAGCCGCAGGCTCCCAGGTCAGCCGTGCCCTTGACCTTACCGACAGCAAAGCCGCCCGTGAGATATGGAAGGAAATTCTCGAACGCATAGCCAACGCGCACGCGGCCCGTCCCGTACCAGTCGACATCGGCTGTACAGCCTTCATTGCCGCATGGCGGCACAAACGGAACCTCAAGGGCGCTACCGTGAATATTGGCGTATGACACGTCGCCCTCAACGCCGAACACGATCTGGCCCCGCTGCCAATTGTACCCTGCGGTCAGGCCGCCAATGAAGCCATCCGAATCAACATCGACACCGGGGGGGCCGAAATCGTAGTGATCGCTGTTCCAGCCATATCCGGCTACGGCCCCGAGATAGGCTCCTGACCAGTTGATGGCGCTGCTTTCAGATGGAACGATGGCCATCGGGTCTGCGGCAAATGCCGCTCCGGCCAGCATCGTCAAAATACCTGCAATTGCAATTGAAAGGCTGCGCATCATCGTCCCCACATTAACCGGAGCTAAAATGTACCAGAGTTCGACAAATTTACTGTCTCATTCGTGCAACACTTGAGCCTTGGTTCGTTGCGGTTCCCGAAACCGAAATCGGCCGCTATCGGCTCGCCTCCACGTGGGGCGCAAAGAAGCAGCGGATAGTCATATTCGGGGGCGACGTGCAGATGTGATACTGGCTGTCTTCGCTCTCTAGAACGCGCTTCTTAGAGATGAAATATCGGCTCTTGGACCCAGTGCGGATATTGAAATCGCCGCCCGGCAAAGGCTCGACATAGCGCGAGCTGATGACCCTACAATCCTTCTTGTCGCAGCATTCATAACCGGTGACCGGATCATGGTAGGCGGTATACCAGTTATGAGCGACGGCGAGCGCGATCAAGAAGAGCTTCATCTATCTGACACTTTGCGCCTCCGGTTGCATATTAGCAATCTCTTGACTAACAGGCCGCCAGCTCCAGAATCCCTCTTATGGCTCGGGGAATAGGCATTGGCGACGAGGTGGCGATAACGGCCACGGTGCGCAGGCGGGTCGACGAGGACCACGTCAGCGTCAGCATACCCAGCTACAACTTCCCGCATTCGATCGTCGATCGCACGACGAAGGTGAAGCGCGGGCAGCAGATCGAACTCGTCGGCAACGTCACCTATGTCGACGAGGAAGGCGGCAAGGTGACGATTATCCTAGGACCGCCGGTCACGGTCGACATCGACAAGGTCAGGCTGGTGCAGGCCTATGTGCCGCCGAAGCGCAAGAAGCCGCTGCGCGACATGGTCGACTAGCGCCAGTGAACTGGGCGAACTATTTGCGCGCAAAAGCATAGGCGGCGGGCTTTTTGTCTGTCCGGGGAACAGGCCTCGGGCGCGTGAGTTGGGTGGTTGCAGCGTGTCCCGCTGCCAACCGATGTCGACGGTTGAGGCCCGCGCTCCGCTTTACAGGCTGGCGCGGGCCGCCCGTGTCCCGTGAGGTCCGTCGAACCTTAGCGATCCACTTGGTTCGGGTCGCCCCGTTTAGGTCGTAGATTTGCCTTCTCAGGCCATTCGCACCCTGCGAAGTCTTTGGGCAACGTAGTGCGGACCTGGCCCCGCGAGCGGTCGTCCGGTCGTCAGGAAGCCGTCCAGCGTAGCTAGCAAATCGCGCGCTGCGCCGGATGAGCAGTAGTAGTAGATTACTTGACCGCCGCGTCGGGTGTCGACAAGGCCGAAGGCGCGGAGCTTGGCAAGATGCTGCGACAAAGCCGACTGGCTGAGTTGAACTTTCTCGGCGAGGACACCGACCGAAAGTTCGCCCCCGGCCAGGTGGTTCATGATCAAAAGCCGCTTCTCATTTCCCATCAAGTTGAGAAAGGCGGAGACGGTTTTGGCACTGGCGGCAAGTTTTCTTGAAATCATCGAATCAGACTAAGGTCCTACCCAAGATAGAACTTAAGTCTGCAGCAACGCGGAATCAAACCCTCGGTTCCGCCAAAAAAGCAAATGCCTATTGATCCTCGCCCTCGCGGAAATCCTGCAGCGATGCATGCCGCAGGTCATCCTCGCCGCGCAAGTGCGCGGCCATCTAGCCGGCGAGATCGTTTGGCACCGCATCCGCGGGGCCGCGATCCTGGTGGAGGCAACCGGGATCAGCGACTATTGCTTTCTGGCGACCACTAAGAAATTTTGAGCAGAGCGCGCCGGGACACCGGCTCTCCTGCTTAGCGTCTCAACAGGTCCGACCAACTTTTCGCAAAGCTTTGGTAGCAGCCACCCGGGCCGCGGTAAGAAGCCGTAGCCGATGACCCGCTCGACTGCAAAGCCGTTGGCAACCAGCAACTGGCGATATGCGTGGATGCTCAACGTACTACGCACGACGCGCCCACTACATCGGTTGAGAAAGCGGCAGACCAGCCCCATCGGCGAAGTTGCGTTCATGTGGATGTTCGAGACCAGCAACCCGCCGTGCTTCAAATGCTCATGAATGGCCGACAGTGCGGCCTGCCTAAGAGAGTCTTCTGCGTTTAAGAAGAATCGGAAAGCCGTCACCACGTCGAATCGTCTGGCCAGGGGGTGAACGGTCAGATCGGCTTTAATCAGCTTGACGTTGCCTGGAACCTGCGCGCAAGCGAGCATGGATTGGGAGACATCGACGCCGACGACCTCGCCAAACCGTGCGGCTGCTACATTTGTCACGCGGCCTGTGCCGCATGCGAAGTCGAGGCAGCTAAGGCCCGGCCCGCCAAGAGGCTTCAGAATGCTTTCGATGAGGGGCGTTCGACGCGCAACCACAACGCGGCATAATAGCCGGAGCGGAAAGTTTTGACGTAGTCGGTCCCGTAGCCTGTGGTCTGATGGCTCGATCGGTAATCGGTATAAGCGCTTCTTTCAAATGACTGCTCGGCCAAAACATGACCGTGAGGATCGCCCATCGCGGCCTCCTTTCTGGATGTGCGCGCGAAATAGATTTCAATTTTCGTAAACAAGCTTCGTGCGTTCGCATGACCCACCAGCGCGAAGGCGAAGTTTTCAGTACGACGAGCGAGCCGCCAAATATTTAGCGGAACCTAATGTGGCGTTCAAAGTTAGGGAGGCCGTTGGGAAGATATGAGCCTCCCCGCGCTGCTTAAGATATAGGCATATTAGCAAGCGAGCAAATTATCTCGCAATGCCATCTTGAAGGCTCAACCGCGAAGCCAACTTAATTCCGGAGAATGGATGGAATTGGTGAAGGCGATGTCGAACCCCGGTAGCCGTGAGCATCTTTGGGCTTTGGACCCTGCCGACCTGCGCAAGGAGTTTGAAAAGTTCGCTCAAGAGCACGGGACAACGCCTCTTGACTGGGACGAGCACACCAAGCTGTTCCTTGAAGAACGAAGGGAACGCCGCCGGGAACCGGATTCTTCCCAGCCGTTGGGCAATGGCTAGACTAGTCGTCGCGATCATCCGCCGCCCTTGCGTTCGGAATCGGACGAGCCATCCTGGATGGGCAATACGAAGGCGGGCGAATGGCCAACTTGTGATGCCACCTCAGTCAGGCGAACCCTCCGGGGAACCTTCCGTGAGATAGCCTCTGCTTCAGGTCGTTGGCATTCAGGATGGCCGCCAGTTCTTCGGCATACTCCACGTCGGGAAGGTCGACAGATGGGTAGCCCGCTACAATAGCCGGCAGCCCGGTGAACACGTCACACACCGTCCACGTCCCATCCGGTTCCCGCCTTACGTCATACCGCAGAGTTGCCATGAGGGGATCATATAGATCGTCCATTAGGGGTTGGGATCCACGGAGGCTCGGGATGCAGAGCGCTGATTTGGCTGCTGTAAAGATTGCCGATCTCGTCAACCTAGATCAGGCCGCTCAAGCTGCGATTGAGGTTTATGGGCTGAAAGCGCCGACCGCCGTGGCGCACTGCGCTTTGGAGGCACATTTCGACGGCCGACCAGATGACTACCGCTTTTGGTGCGATGTCTTTCACCAACTGAGAAGACCGAACTGACGGAACTTTTGCCGCGGAATCGTGTTCGTTCGAGCATGACGAGAATAGCGGACCTTGGCCCACAAGTCCCCGGCAAACCACATTCGCCGGCAGACGGGGACGATCGATTTCACGTATGCCCGATCTGCGGCCAGCAGGTCGACAAACCCGATTAACAGCCACATCCGCAATGGTTATGCATTCCGGCTCGCGCCAGGGAGGGCAGCACGCTCGTCGGGCGATTGACGCAATTTCGGATCGCAGCAGCCCGCGCCACACCAGGAAGGAGAGCGCGGGCCCGACCGTTTTGCCGACCGGCCGGCAGCGGAACGGGTATCCGCACCGGATCGCTGCACCGAACCAACTTGGCAGGTTGCGCGTGGTTCCGCGGACAAATGAAAGCCCGCCGGCGTGAGCTAGCGGGCTTCTACGCAACTCCGACCACATCCCAAAGCTGCGACGGTTCTCTTAACGCCGCGAGATCAGCAGGCAGAGCTCCCGGAGGTCCTTGTCATAAGAGCCAGAACCGCTCAGCACATCGACACAGCGCTTCTTCATGCGTGCAATCTGACTCTTGGACATGTCGGCAACAACACCCGGCAGGCTTGGAGTGCCGGGAGTGGGCGGAGTGCCCGGGGTCCCTGGCGTTCCAGGCACACCGCCAATGCCGACACCCACGCCAACGCCGACACCAGTCGTGCCCCCCACGGTCGCACCGAGACCGGCTGTCACGCCGCCGGCACCGCCGATATTTGCCCCGGCACCAGCCGCAATCCCATTGCTGCCCCCTACTGTGGCGCCAGCGCCGGCTTTGACACCGCCGGTGCCGCCAATCGATGCGCCGAGCCCAGCGTTCACGCCGCCGGAGCCGCCGACCGAAGCACCCGCACCCGCCTGAACGCCGCCGCTACCGCCTATAGACGCGCCAGCGCCAGCGTTAACACCGCCGGCGCCGCCGACAGATGCTCCGGCACCAACGCCAATGCCGCCGCCGGCACCGGCAGGCATCGCAAGGGCTATTAACACTGCACCGCCGGCCAAAACACGGGCGAAGTGCGCTAGAATATTTACCATGAAACTCTCCCTGGTTGTCGAATTCTGCAGCCGAAATAGTTTGGCTGTTGACAGCATCTACGCATAGAGCAGAAAGCGGTTGCCTAACTTTAGGAAACTTCGCTGATCATGCCTTTCAATGTCAACTGAACTTAGATACAATTAGAATTTAACTGTAAAAAACTACGACGCACTTATTGCACGAACAAAGAGGTTCGGAAGTTAACTTCAAGCAGGGTGGGTTCGACGGCGCCGGGCTCCGGCCAAAACACAAAAAAGCCCGCCACTGTGAGGCAGCGGGCCATTAATTCTAGGCGGGATCAGCCACCTTCCCGTTCCTTCATGTTCTGCCGCTTTCCACGGACCCAACCGCAGCTTCTAAGGCGTTCGACAGAAGGGACGACGACCGTTTTCGCGCGGCTTCGACTGGATCTCTGCTTCCGACATCCGCAAACCATACGCGGATCGCTTCAGAATGGACCGGGTTATTGGGGTATGCTGCATCTGCCAATGAAGGCGCTGCGGCTGCGGAGAGCGGTTGTGTGCGTCAAGCCCGGGCCGCCGGTGAAAGAGATAGGCGTCCCGGGCGATCGGTCGCGATTACGCCCGCCTCGTCGCGCAAGATCTCGTCGGGCAGTTGAGGGCTGACCTGGCGGGGGTTCGGCACGCTTTGGGAACCAACCGCATTAGCTTGTAAGATTTTATTGACAAGGTCCCATGTACGAATATTTTCGATATTTTCAAATGCTAGACCTCTGTTAGTATAAGTTTTGCTAACGTAAGTATTAGTCTTGGATCTTCCTATTTTTTGCGGAGTGACAGTGTCTTGATGGCCAAATTTCCGCCGATAGGCTGTCGAGAAATCAGAAAGATGGTCTTTATATTACTGTGGTCCATTCAAATTTATAGCCCAATTCTCAGCTTTATGCGGCTGCGCTGCCGCCCCGCGATTAACCACTCCCGAATGAACACGGTTAACGATTCGCTAATTTAGTTGACTATGTTTTGCACAGGTATATTTTCGAAACGTTGGGATGTGCAATTTGGGCGAGCAATGGGCGATGGTGGCATCAGGCGCGTGACCGCGGTTTCGGGGCGTATCGGATGCTGAACGGCAGCTAATAGCCGCGTAGCACCGCCCAGCAACTCAAAAAGCAATCGACAGACAACAGGAGTGGACGATTCCGCGGGAGCGGAAGGTTTGTGACGTTCTCAGGAACGTCGCCCGGCAACGCTATGGCCGGCAGTAGTGTGCGCAGTGCGTATGGGCGAAGGGGTGGAGTATGGGTAGAACTGTCAATGTTCTGAAACTCGGGGCCGGGAACACCCGAAGGGGCGCGAATTCCAATCGGGGTCGCGCGCTGGTTGCCGGTGGGGCAGGATTCCTGGGTTCGCATCTGTGCGAGCGTCTTTTGCGGGATGGTTACGACGTTGTCGTGTTGGACAATTTCCACACCGGCAAAAGATACAATCTCAACGCCCTCGTGCGCGATCCGCGATTTACGTGCATCGAGCACGACATCGTCGACCCACTGCCCTTGGATCTCCAGGTCGATGAAATCTACAATCTCGCCTGTCCGGCGTCCCCGCCGCATTACCAGGCAAATCCGATCCATACGTTCAAGACAAGCGTGCTTGGTTCGCTGAACCTGCTCGAACTCGCGCGGCGGAACAATGCGAAGATATTTCAGGCTTCGACGTCCGAAGTCTACGGCGACCCCCTGGTACATCCGCAGCCGGAAGGCTACTTCGGCAACGTCAACCCGCACGGTCCGCGATCCTGCTATGATGAGGGCAAGCGTTCGGCCGAGACGCTGTTCTTCGATTATTCGAGAACGTATAGCCTCGATGTCCGCGTCGCACGGATCTTCAACACCTATGGCCGCCGCATGCAACCAGACGATGGCCGCGTCGTGTCGAACTTCATCGTCCAGGCTTTGCGCGGTGACGACCTGACCGTCTACGGCAGCGGCCGGCAGACCCGTTCATTCTGCTACGCGGACGACCTCATCGAAGGTTTTATCCAGTTGATGAACGCACCGAGCGCACCGCAGCACCCGGTCAATCTCGGCAACCCTGCCGAATTCACCATTCTGGAACTGGCGACACAGGTGCTCGAATACACCAACTCACGTTCGAAGATCGTGCATCGGCCGCTGCCGGTCGACGATCCCAAGCAGCGTCGGCCGGACATCTCATTTGCCCGGGAAAATCTTGGCTGGGAGCCAAAGATCAGCCTGAGCCAGGGGCTCGCGCACGCCACGGCGTATTTTGACGCCCTTCTCTACCCGAACCGGCGCGTCAAAGAAGCTGCGATGTAATGAGCCGCCCGGCAATCCTGGTGACGGGTGGGGCCGGTTACATCGGCAGCCACACCTGCAAGCTGTTGTCAGCTGCCGGCTACCTGCCCGTCGTTTTTGACAATCTGAGCCGTGGCAATGAGAGATCCGTTGCCTGGGGGCCGCTTGTTGTCGGCGATATCCGGGACCGGGAGGCGCTACAGCAGGCGACCAGCACCTACCAGCCGCAAGCGATCATCCACTTTGCTGCGCTGGCTTATGTGGGCGAGTCTGTTCACGAGCCCGCAGAGTATTATTCGACCAATGTGTCGGGTACCATCGCGGTGCTTGATGCGGCACGCTCGAGTTCTATCGAAAACATTATCTTTTCAAGCAGCTGCGCGACATACGGCGTGCCCGAAACACTGCCCATTCGAGAGACCTCGGCGCAAAATCCAATCAGCCCCTATGGGCGAACCAAGCTGATGGGCGAGCAGATCATCAGCGACTACGCCAGCGCCTACGGAATGAAATATGCGGTCCTGCGTTATTTCAACGCCTGCGGCGCCGATCCCGACGGCGAGCTCGGTGAGTGGCACTCGCCTGAAACGCACCTGATCCCGCGAGTGCTTATGGCCGCATCCGGCATCATCGACGAGATCGAGGTTTTCGGCGCTGATTATGACACGGCGGATGGCACTTGTGTGCGCGACTACATCCATGTCAGCGATCTCGCCCGCGCGCATCTGAGGGCTCTCATGTATCTGGAGGCGGGTGGCGAAAACCTGTCCGTCAATCTCGGCACCGGACGCGGGGTATCGATCAAGGAGATTCTCCAGGCGGTGACCCGGATGACGTCAAAATCGGTTCCGGCCGTCTTCAGGCCCGGGCGCCCGGGAGACCCGGCGGAGCTCTATGCCGACCCGATCAAAGCGCGCGAACACCTGGGCTTCGTGCCGGAACTTTCCGACATCGATACCATCGTCAGGACAGCCGCCCCGTTCTTCGGACTGGAGGCCACCGCGTTCACAATTCCGATGCCGATGGCGAGGCGCCGCCGGTCCACTGCGCCAGGAATGCCAAATGCATCGGAGGACATCACCAGCTCTCAAAGCTGGTAGTCGTCCCTGTTTGTCGCTTATCGGGGACGTGGCTCATCGAGGTGGGTGACAGCTTCTCAGCGAGCCTCAACTTTTGGAATCGATCGAGGTACGGATCTTGTCGAACTGCGCGCCCTTTGTATCGCCTTCCTCGAATTTTCGTTGCTCGTCGGAAGGGTCTCCCGGAGAGTGCCGGAAACTGTACCAGAGACCGTCCGGATCCTTGCGCTGTTCGAGGATCCCACTCCGGAAGCGGTGGCTGAAACACGTGCGGATCGGCGCTGCGGCGTAGGTCTTGGACCGCCAGACGAGATCCATGCACATCTTGCCATCGTTGCTCAGATGCCATCTGCCTTCGCCGACAGAAGCCGTGTCTTGCTCGGAGGTCCAGGCCCGGACCGGTCGATCCTTCTGTCCGAAATAGGCCGCTCCGTTATCCCATATCCACGTGCGGTCAGCATAAACAAGCTGAAGTTGGAAAGCCGTGGGAACGGCAACGGCATCTGCAGGGCCGCTGTCTTTGGGACCAGCTGCGTGCGCGGCTCCGCAAAGCGCCATCTGGCACCAAATGGCCAGGACGGGCGCAAGCGAGATGGCAAGTCGATGGCGCCTCGCCCAGCTCGCTGGCTCAAATGGCAATCCGGTCCTGTTCGTCATGCTGAGCGGTCGCATTCAATGTTCGCTTCCCAAGCGGGCGTCGACCGGCCGAGCATACCGCAAGAACGGGCCCGGTCCGTCCTGCGCTGACAAGTGGCTTCACGCTGGAACCGTCAGTATTTCGCATGCTAGTGAGTACCCCGCGAAGATGTCAACCGGTAGGACCGGCAGTGTCTGTCGCGGCGCGCACGGGCTGCAAATCGAGGACGACGGTCTGCCACGCGGCACGCTATAGACATCCCTCGACGAACGGGCCGCTAACCCATAGCGAGCCGTTGCTGTACATGGCGGTCCCGTTGTCGTCGGTGTAGCCATGCGATTGCTCGTCGACATGCAGCCTGGTGGTTGGCACCAACTGACCGTTCACCTTGACGCTCTTGATGTACAGATTGCGATCACCTGCCTTGCCGCCTCCGCCCCACAGGTCGTTGGTGTAGCGAAGCTCGATCGTCTTCGGGTTAGGCACGCTGCTGAGATCGATGTGGAACGGCTTGGCCACGGTTGACGCCTGCATCAGCTCCGCCATGGCGGCTTCGGGCGTCGATGCGACGCTTTCATTCCCCGGGACGTCGATCTCGGCGATGGTCTTTCCGTCGACCACGACGTCGAACCGAGGTGCGCCCCGGAGATTAATGCCGGCAGCGTCGACCTCCAGACTGGTGATGGAGCACCGTCCTGTATCTTTCGCCGCGGCGGTCACCAGGTCGGCCATACGCTGCCTCTGCGACTGCACCCATCCGGCGATGGGCTGCAGCAGTGCGTTTCGGTCGCCGGTATCGACCTTGAAGAGGTTGGTTCGTTCGTCGGCATCGGCCTTGAGGTCGTATTCCTCCACCTTGCCGGTGGTCGCGTTGAAGATGATCTTTCGGTCGTTCTCACGATAGCCGAACAGGAAACCGGCCCAGGGATTGAAGAAGAAGGTCTTGTTTGGCCGTTGCTCGCTGAACAGGCTGCGCCCCTGCCACTGCTTGGGCAGCGGAAGTCCGAGTATGTCGAAGATCGTCGGGGCGATATCGATGATGCCGCCGACCGGGTGCGCAACCTCGTCATGAAAGAGATACTTGTTGATCATGATGAGCGGGATGTGGATGTTTTCCTCGTAGATGGCGCTGGCATGAATGTAGTCGCCATGCTCCCCGAACGCCTCGCCATGATCGCCCAATATCACCACGAGCGTCGAATCGAGCTTGCCGGACTGCTTGAGCGATTCAAGGATCTCGCCAAGCGCTGCATCGCCGACCTTCAGGGCGTTGAGATAGGCATTGAATTTCTGGTCGTCCGAGTAGTGGACCAGCGTGTTGCCATCGGAGGAAGGCGCCATCTTCGAAAACATCGGGCTGTCGGTGATGTAGGGATAATGGGTCATCGCGGTGAACATGATGCCGAAGAAGGGTTTTCCCGCGTCCTTGTTCATCCAGTCGATGATCGACTGCGCCGTGCAAAGATCGCTGTTGTAATCCATGTTCTTCCATTGCTCGGAGCTGAGCTTGAAGGTCGGGGTGCCGCATTTCTGCCCCCGGTAGTCCTCGATCACATCCAGTCCCTTGTTGAGGAAAAACTCATCGACCCGTTGGAATCGGGAATCCGCGCTCCAGAAAAACCCCGTGCGGAAATTGTTCTTGCCCAAGATGTTTGAGATCGAGTCCAGCGGCAGATAGGGATACCTTGTGGTCATGCCATAGTATGAAATGTCGTTGTACATCGAGGTGAGCAGAGAAAATATCGAGTAATGCGTGGACGGTGCGTGCGCATATATGTTGTCGAACCGTATCGAGTCCTTTGCATAACTCTTGATATTCGGTGTGATCGGATACTTGCCGCCAAACGTCTCGATGTATTTGGATGGCACCGACTCCATCATGAAAATCAGCACGTTCTTGATTGGGTTCGGCGTCGGCGCCTTGAAGGTCGACGTTTCCGGCGGTCGCTCGCCGACGCTGGCGACATCCGGGTCATTGGTGCTGGCATTCATCGTCAGCACGACCGGCGTTGGATTGAGCAGGGTCGATTCAACAAAATACAGGATCGGATTGTCGATCTGGGCCGCCGGCAGCGCTTCCGCCCGCACGTGGTGTCCACTACCGGCGATGGCCGCGCCGACACACAAAACGAGCACGCCCAGGAAGGCCCCGTAACCAGCGGCGCTCAGCCGCTGGCACGGACTGGCCGCGGCATAGCCAAGGATGAGCACCAGAATGACGGACCCGGAAAGGGTCGCGAAGTCCTTGATGTTGAGCGCGTCACCCATCGCGTTCCTGGCGTCGGCATTCTGCAGGAAGTCGCCATAGACCAGCCACTGGAACGTGAACGGTTCGCCCAGCATCTTGACGAGATTGATGTTGGCAAATCCCCAGCCCAGAGAGACCACGACAGCAACATAGAAGAGCAAGACGACGATTGCTGAGCCGAGACGGCTGGTCTTTGTCAGGAACAGCAGGATCAAAGTCGTCACAGTCAGGGACGTAACGACAATCAGGTCATAGTAGCTCGATGCCAATCCCTTGGGCACGGTCCCCAAAAGGCCTGAAACCGTGGTTTGCGGATCAATGATTGCGCCGCGGTAGACACCCAAAAGCAGCCAGGACAACAGGCCCGTGCAGATGACCCGCAGGCTCCTGCGCCGGAAGCGCAAGTCCTTCACCGAAACCGTACCCGCCTTCGA
The DNA here is from genome assembly GCF_040321145.1 of Mesorhizobium sp. M0514. Lineage (NCBI taxonomy): Bacteria > Pseudomonadati > Pseudomonadota > Alphaproteobacteria > Hyphomicrobiales > Phyllobacteriaceae > Mesorhizobium > Mesorhizobium sp. M0514. The sequence continues at coordinate 10,106 of NZ_JAMYQZ010000086.1, read as the reverse complement.
TTGCGTAAGGCCGCTCTCAGGTCGGCTCGCCGACCCCCTACTGCCGCCGATGCTCATACAAACTACCCGCCGCCGGTTTGCGCTTCGGCCCGAACAATGGCCGACAGCTTTCAAACCTCCACCCGCAAAATCGGCTTGCGCTAAAAAAGAGTCAATGAAATTGAGCTTGCGTTAACCAAGTCTCTTGAGAACTGGTTAACCCACGCGATCATCGGCGGCGTTGTGCTCAGGTGAGCTGTTCCATCAACTGGGCACCCCGCCCTATGAATCGACGAACGGCGGGCGCCGTCGACCACCCGCCGTCGTGACTTTCAGTACTGCGCAGGCAATCAGCCGCCACGCAGACGCGTCGGGCTCAGGCTCGCGACGGTCATGCCCCGCTGTTGGGAAGGACACGACGGCAGAAAGCGGCTCGCATCGGCGTATGTCATGGTCGCGATGGAGCTCGTTAGCCCCCCACGCTTGGCGATCCAGCCGCGAACCCAGCCAGGGTAGCTTTTCATCATGAAATTTGCGGCCACCTGATTGCCACGCGCAGAAACGCCATACGGCAGGTGAAAGCCGAACGACGCGCTCTGCGTAATGCACACCTTGCTTTTAGGCATCGACAGATAAAGCGTGCAGGCCGAGTCGCACGAACCGTTGAACCGCACAAAGGTGCCACTGCGACGCATTTTCAGCGCACGAATGGCATAGTCGATCACATAGCCGCCGCGATCGCCACTGATGGTCTTGACGTTGGCAGTGCCAAGGCTGATGCGCGGACGCAGCAATTCTCCTGCGGAGCTTGCCGAGACCAGTGCGCCGATCAAACCGAGCGCACCGAGAAACTTCATTGTCGTTTTCATTTGCGCCTCCTGCTATGCCGTCAATGACTAGCTGGGAGGCGTAAAAATTGAATATTCCGTGTCGCTAAATTTGAATCAGTCGATCGATTATGCAGTCGTTTTAGAACCTGATTGACGATTTGGTTTACCGATGACGCAGAAGCATGATCACTGAAAAGTAAACCTGTCGCAGGCATCATTGCAGATGACTGTGCTGCGTAGCGCAATCGGCGGATTTGGATCAGAGGAAGTCGGATGGCCGTTGGTGGCAAGGAGCGGAGGAGGTCAAAGGAAGGCAAGCCTCGCCGCGTCTGCGTCGTGACGAATGCGATCGACCATGGCGGCGAAGATGGCGCCATGGTCGAGTTGGCCAGGCTTTTTGCCGAAGAGGGGGACGACGTCACCCTGCTATGGGTTCCAGGCAGGGATGCTCCAACGGAGGAGGCCCCGCGCCACCGCGAGCTGGAGGCGGCATCGGTGCGGCTGGTGATTCTCGACAAGTCCGATCAGCTGCTTCCTTCGCTGACGACACCCGAGAGCCGGTCCGCCGCTGTGCTGCATTATCTCGAACGGTCCGGCCACGATTTGGTCTACGCGCCCCTTGAGGGCGGGCTGCCTTACTACACGCTGCTGGCTGTCGAGACTGCGGCTTTTGCCGCGCCGCCGATCGTGGTCGTCGCTCACGCTCCGGAAGAATGGGAACATGAAGCCGACAAGGCGTTCTTCGACAGCACGGAGGTGATTGCCGTCGCCTATATGGAGAAATACTGCGCCGAGATGGCGAACCGGACCATCTGTGTGTCCGCAGCCTTGCGACACTGGATGTTGTCGAAGGGTTGGAAGGTGAAGAAGGCGATCGTGAAGCCGATGTTGCCGTTGCAGGATCGTCTCGCTCCAGCCGGTGCGCGATCGTCGACGGGCGGAGAACTTGCCGTCTTGGCCGGATGGCGCTTCCGCGATGGCCTGACGCTGCTTTGCGACGCGCTCGACATCATAGCGCCAATGGCGCCAAAAGGGCTGACGGTCACCGCATTCGGTCCATTTGGAAAGATCATGGGCGAGCACAGCGGTGGACTGCTGCTGAGACGCGCCGAGCGGTGGCCGTTCAAGGTCAACCTGTTGGCGCACGCAAGCCCCGCCGCAAAGCTCGACTACGTCGCGCGGGCCGGCGCGATTGCCGTCATCCCCGCCCACGCCGCATCGACGGGCGGCACCGTTGCCGCATGCATCGAGGCGGGATTGCCTTTCGTTGCGACCAATGTCGACGCGAACGCCGAGCGCTGGAGTGCGCAGGCGAGGCAGCCGCGGCTGGTCGATCCTGACGCCGCCGCGTTGGCGCAGGCCATTTCGGCGGCGCTCGACGACCCGCCTCGCCCACTGCCTGTCGACAGCCTGAGCCAATGTCGGCAGTCCTGGCTGGATACGCGCAACTTGCCGACGCCAACTAGGCGCTGGCGCGTCGACAAAAGTGCCGGGTCGTCACCCCTGGTCTCTATTGTCATGGCCCATCGCAACCGGCCGCTCTATCTTAAACAGGCAATCGCTGCGATCGAAGCGCAAACCTATGATCACCTGGAACTGGTTCTGGTCGACGACGGAAGCGACCTGGATGAAGTCAGGCGATTGCTGGATACGCTGGAACCGACCTTCCGTCAGCGCGGGTGGAAGATTCTGCGCCGACCGCACAAGCACCTCGGTGCGGCGCGAAATGCCGGCATCCGCGCTTCGCATGGCGAGCTGATCCTGTTCGTCGACGACGACAACGCGCTGTTTGCGGAGGCCGTCGATCATTTCGTGCGTGCGATGGCTACATCGGGTGCCGACATCTGCACTGCGTTCCAACTGATCTTCTACGAGGATTTCGTGCCCGAAGATCGCGCCGACGGGCTGATCCAGTACCTGCCTCTGGGTGGTCCCGACGCGCTCGGCCTGATCCATAACGTCTACGGTGACGCGAATGCGATGATGCGCCGGTCTGCCTTCTCGCGGATCGGGTTCTTGATCGAAAAGCCGGGCTACGCCATGCACGACTGGGAATTCTTTGCTCGAGCCTCTCTCGCCGGTCTCAAGATCAGGACGATTCCAAAGCCGCTATACTGGTATCGCTCGAAACCGGATGGCATGTTTCGGACGTCGAACTGGTACGACAACCGGCTTCCCATCCTGGAGGCGTTCAGGTCGAGCCTGCCCGATGGCGCCCGCCTGCTGCATCATTTGGCCATTGCCCAGAACGCGCACCGGTCTGAAATTGAAAGTGCCCGCGAAAACCTGAAATATACCCCCGGCAATCGGAAATATCTGGAGCTTTGCGACATCGAGCCGAACAGCGATGCGGCCATAGAGAAGCTTGCCAGCATTGCTGGGTCGATCGGCCGCCCCGATACGGCTGCCACTTTGCTTGGGCGCCCCGCCACAGACCACAATGCCGCCGACCGTCCTGATGTCGGCGGCGGCTCTATCATTCTCGACTACGACATGCTGCGGAGTGCGCGGTTGCTTACACCCCGCGTCTCGGCTCTCCCGCTGCTGCTTGTCGCACCGGACGACGGCGGGGTGTTCTTGCGTCCGCATGCGGACGGCCCAGTCGCTGCATCGCTTGATCATCATTTTCCAGCCTTCTTCCGGAAGGTTGAAGCATCCGTCGAAATCGCTCATGCCGATGCGCCGGCGATGGATTTTGCTCTCGCCCTTGCTCGACCCGACCAGCCCATAGATTGGCAACAGGACATCGGCAAGCAAACGATCGCCTTCTCAGGCTGGATGAGCATCGAAGACAGATTTGTGCGTCATCACTTGGTGGCAACGCTTCGCACACGAAGGAAGATGCTGCTTTCAATCGTTCTCGCCGTTCGTTTCACCGCAACGTCCAACGGTTTTCCCACGAATGCGTTCTTCCGCACGCTGACACTGTTCAGCGACTAAACGTCGATCCAACCAGGCAAGGGAGATCCGAGCGCAAGCCAAGCCCGTTCATCGCTCGTGCGCGTTAACCACGTTGGTGGAACCTTCCAAGAATGGTTGACAAAACGTTAACAGACGCTAATGTTTCAGTGGGTTGAGTAGGTGGGGTGCGTTATGCGTAGGATTCATTCTCTACTGTTGGGTGGACTTAGTCTGCTGGGGTTGAGCGTCGCTTTTTCTGACGCGGCGCAGGCCAAGACCGAAGTTGGCGTCAAGGAAGCCGAGCTTGCCTGCGAGCAGGCCCTTAAAACCGGCACCATCGAGGCACTTGAGGATTATCTGCACCGGTACCCGAACGCTCCGACAGCCTGCAAGGCGCTTGCTCTCAACAGTTTGGGCCAGTTTGCGGGCGGTGAAGAGGGCAAAGGCCACGGTGAAGGCGGCGGCCGCTACGGCGGATAAGCATCAGCCGGATTTTCCCTCAGTAGTTCGAGCACATCAGGTGGCGTAGTCGCTGCGCTGGTGTTGCATGGCCAGGGTCGAAACGAAACCGGCGAAGGGCTCCGAGGTCTTCATCCAGCCGAGTTCGACGAGTTGCGCGCCGTCACCCCGATAGCAGACGGAGCTTTGGTTCCGAAGCGCGAGTTTCGGATTGCGCTCCAAGGCCTCCATGTAGGCAGCGCGCTCCTCAAGCGTCTTTTCCTTGAGCTGCGCATTTTCACTCAGAGACGACGCTGATTTCTGGCGGAATCCCCAGACGAATTTGAAGTGCAGCAATGCGACGCGCAGTTCGCTGAATCGGACCTTGCTGATCGTGTGCTGTGCGACGTGATAACGCGTGCCGCGCCCCCATTTCACGATCGGCACTTTTGTCAGGCACGGGGGAAAAGTTTGCTTGAACCGGCCGTGCCAGAAGACCCGTTCCCTCACGCCACCGAACATCTGCTCGGGTGGGTACATACCGTCGCGCGGGCGCAGCCATCCCGGCTCCGGGTCGAAGTAGGGTGAAGCTTCAACAAGCGGGATCTTGCCATCATAGCTGTATTCGGCCAACGGGCCATCGGCGTACATGTCGATCATGGAGCCTATGACAGCGTCGACGCCGGTCGAATCGAGGTAGCTGCAAAGCTGCTGGAGATTTGCCCGCTCAAAATCGGGATAGACGAGAAGTTCGTCGGCGTCGATCGAAAGGCACCAATGGCCGGTGCCGAACACATTCATGAGCGTGTTGATCCATCGCGGCGGATCGATGTTTTCAGCGAAATGCGATCCTTCCGTGTGGAAGCAGTGGCTATCCGGCTGCTCCAGGATCAATTCGCGGGTCCCATCCGTGGAGCCATTGTCCAGGAAGAAGAACCGATCGACGCCCAGGCCGCGGTAGTGGTCGAGAAGTTGCCGCAGCAATTGGGCTTCGTTGCGCAGTCCGACAAAGCACAAGATCTCGCCATCGGTCACGTCAATGGGCCGGTCGTCCAGTCGCGCGAGATGTTTTGGGGATCGAAGTTCAACCATCCGAGGTCATCAACCAGTTTACGCGAAAGGCAGGTACGCTGCTGAGAGTCCCGCGAAACGATTATCAAAGTGTTATCCAACTGTTGGCAAGACTGTTTCGAACGAAGCGGGCTGACAAGGGGGGGTCATTGAGCATTGGTTCCAAGGCAGGCGCCATGCCCACGGGCAAGCGACAGGCAAGCCAGAAGCCTCGCAATGTGTGTGTCGTTTCGGAGGTTGAGTTCGGCTCGACGGCGACTGGCGATCACGGGTCGGTAACCTACGCGCTGGCGCAGCATCTGGCCGGAACCGGCGATACCGTGACGCTGCTTTGGGCGCCGAGCCCGCTCGGCAGCCAGCCCGATGATCAGGAAATAGTCAGGCTGGGCAAATGGTGCTTCGACAATTTCCTGGTGCGGCTCGAATTGTTGCCGCCCTCGCCCGAGTTGCTGCGCGGCACGGAGTCCTGCGACAAGAACTCATTGGCCGCCTACCACTACCTCAAGCAGAATGCATTCGACGTCGTCTATTTTGCGCTTGAAGGCGGACTGGCGCATTTCTCCACCCTTGCGAAGCGCACAGGTGTCTTTCCCGATCCTCCTACGATCATCGTGCTCGCACATGAGCCCCTTGTGTGGAAGCTGGAAGCCAATTCACGGGCGGTCGAACGCAAGGAGCAGATGACCATCGCGCACATGGAAAAGAGGTCGGCCGAGACGTGCGACCATCTTGTCATCGCTGGCCAGTCGCTGCTCGACTGGATGGCCAAGGCGGGATGGAAGCTGCCCACCAGCCATCACATTGCTGCGCCCCTCGAGCCGGAGGAGTGGCGTTCCAACTTCGCTGTCGATCACTACAGGCCGCGGGATCGGCCAACCGCCGAAGTGATTCATTTTTCAGGCACAGAGGCACGCGATGGGCTGACGCTATTCTGCGATGCGCTCGATCGTCTGGCCGACAGCGGCGTCACCGATCTGACAGTGACGGTAGTCGGCGCGTTTGGTCATGTCCTGGGCGAGCATTCGGGTGGCATGATCGTTCGGCGTGCGCGGCAATGGCCGTTCAAATTGAAGCTCCTGCCCATTCGAGATGAGCCTGACATCTATAGATACCTGCGGCAGAGTCATGCTCTGGTGGCGATGACGCACTCAGCGGCTCAGCTGCCGCTGGAAGTGATGACGTGCCTTAACGAAGAGATCCCGTTCATTGCGACAGATGTCGGCAGCATTCGTGACGTGCTCCATCCGAAGTCGGCCGATGCCGTCCTGATGGATGCGTCGGCCTCCGCCATCGCGGCCAAAATTGCGTCTGTGCTGGAAAGCCGATCGTTTCGTCCGGCAAAGCCCCTGCAAAAGCGGGAAGCGCTCGAGAAAGCCTGGAGCGGGCTGCACGCGAAATTCTCCCGCGAACCCGGCAGGGTCTCCAGTCGCAGGCGGAGCCAACGGCCGCTCGTTTCGATCATCACTGCGCACTACAACCGGGTGCACCTGTTGCCGCAGGCGATTGCCTCGGTTCGACGCCAGGACTACCCCAACATCGAATTGATTGTCGTCGATGACGGCAGCACCGATCCCGATGCAATCAACCTGTTGGCGGAACTCGAACCGGAGTTCGAGCAGCGAGGATGGCGGATCATCCAGCAGAAGAACGGCTTCCTCGGCAAGGCGCGCAACACCGGTATCCGCGCCGCCAGGGGTTCGCTGATCCTGTTCCTGGACGACGACAACGTGCTGTTCCCAAACGCCGTCAGTACGTTCGTCGCCGGCATGCAAAATTCCGGCGCCGATATCTGCACGACCTTCGCCAAGTGGCTCAACGAGCCCTTCGTGCCGCCGGACACCAGGAGCGGCTATGTGCTCTACTTCCCGGTCGGCGGGCCGACGGACATCGCCATGCTCAACAATCCGTATGGCGATGCCAATGCGATGTTCCGGCGTGAGGTGTTCGACAAGATAGGTTACCTCAACGAAGAGCGGGGGTTTTCCGCAAGCGACTGGGAGTTTTTCCTTCGCGCGGATCTGGCAGGCCTGGAGATCGTCCCTGTCCCGGAGCCGCTCTATTGGTACCGGTCGGCACCGACGGGCATGAATCGAAATGCCGAGTGGCTGAGGAATCGCAAGCCGATCATCGCTGTCTTTCGAAAGCATCGATTCGCGAAAACGGAAATGTTCGTGCAACTGGCCATCAGCTCGAACACCGACAATCATGAGAAGGAGCTCAATCTCTGGAATCTGGAGCTGCGGGTTAACGACGAGCGGTATCTCAGGTTGAGTACAGGTCCCGCCAATACCGCGGACGCCATGCAGTTGCTGGCCGAGATCGCGGCACGCGAAGGCAGGGCGGATACCGCAATTTCGCTTCTCGCCCGAGCAGGGCGAAGCGACTTTGCTGTGGGTGTGGTTGAAATACTCAACGCTGCGACCGGAGAGACGGTGCCCGAGTTGAATTCCTCGCTGTACCGCGAGCAGTATCTTTCCGCCGAGCCCATGCGCCTGGCTCATGTCGGTTCGTATCCGGATGCCGATCCGGACCTGCTGAGCTATGTCGAACAGTCTCCAGACCAGTTGTTCCTCGAAGCAAGGGGCAGCAATGTCACCATGGCTTTGCTGAAGGGAGTCTGCCCGCCGGGCACCGTAGGCGCGACGTGTTGGGTTTACCTCGACGAGGAACTGACGGGCTCTGCGCAGTTTCAGCTCGCGATCGTAGACGCAGAAAACCAGACCTTCAGCAATCTCGCCCGGCTGCTTGAGGTTGGCAGCGGGAGCGGTTGGGCTGATGTCAGCCGACGGCACGAGGCGCGTGAGATAGGGGCGATGGTCAGTTCGCCGGCAACCGGCCGACGCGATTTGTTGTTGGCAGTCAAATGCGGCGGCAGCCGCCCGGAGGCGCGCGTCCTCGGCGGCTTTTCCAGCGTCCATATCCGCCATGTCGTTTCGAACGATGCCTGGCGCCCGCGCCTCAACGCACCCCAACAGCGCCAACGCACGCGCCGAATGACCAATGATGATCTGAAGCGTGCGGCGCTTGTGACGGATTATCCCTCCGAGCTGCCGACGCTGCTCATCGCGGGCGACAATGGCGGTATATTCCTGCGGCCGAACACGCACGGTCCGGTTGTTGCCGCCCTCAATTCGGCGTTCCCGGCCTTTGCCAGAAGTGTCATCGCGACAGTGGAGATCGCCCACGATGAAGCATCCCCATTCGAGTTCGCCATGGCGCTCGGCAGGCAAGAAGAAAAACTTGTGTGGAAACACGATGCACCTGTCGGCGCGCTGTCATTCTCGGGATGGACGCGCGTCTCGAGACCGTTCGAACTGCATGACCTGAAAGTTTCGACCCGGGAGGTCGATCGCAAGTGGCTGACGATCTACCTGGCAATCCGGCTGCCATCCGGCTCGAAGCCGATGCCGTCCAATGCTTTCTGGCGCAAGCTGTTGCTGGTGTGGGACTGAGGGGCGCGGGTTGTCGGGACGCGGTCGCGCCTTGTCGACGTTTAAGTGCGGTAGTAGATTAAGTCCGCGTGGAGGCGCCAAGACAATGAAGAAATCGCTGGGCCTTGTTCTGGCATTTATTGTCATTACCGGATGCGCAATGTCTTTCGGCGCGGCCGCCCAGGAACGCGACGTGGGGTCTAAATGCACGCAGTGGAATGCACATCGCGTCCTCTTCAAAAAAGGTGACGGCAAGATATCCGAGGAATCCGCGAAGGCCCTTGCGGCTTTCGTCAAGGATGCTGGGCACGATTGCGGCTACCGCCTCTACGCAACGGCGAGCAAGGAAGGCAACTACAAAAAAGCCTACGACATCGCTGGTCTCAGGCTCGATGCAACCGGCGATTTTCTCAAGGCGCAAGGCGTCAAGCCCGAAATGGTGCTGGTGCTTTCGCATTGGGTTGACGACGGCGCCGCCGACACCAATACGGCGCGGAGCGCGATACTGTACACGCTGCCAAAGCAAGGCATATCTTGCCGGCAATATGAGAAGCGCAGCCCTGTGCAGGTCGACCTGTTTTTCTATAGCCAGTCCTATGTGATCTCACCGAGGGTCAAGGCCGACCTCGAGAAGTTCGCCGCCAGCATCCGCAACTCACGTTGCAATGTCGAACTGACGGCTCTCGCGGCTACGGAATTCACCGGCGCCGACGCTGCAAAGACAAACAAGGAACTGGCCAAGCAGCGCCTGAAGGCGGTCGAGGATATCTTAACCGCAGCCGGGATCGAAAGCGATCGTCTGGTAGACACGAAAGTGGAGTACGTTGGCGACCAGAAGCCGAACGGCGTTCGCAATCGTCTGGCGACCGCATCCCTGATGTAAGCTTGCCAGATTAGCTGACCCGCGACGGACCCGCAACGATGTGGGCTACGGCGCACCACACCCGACGCTGGACGGCTGGAAGGCCCTCCTCGACCAGTTATTCGCGATCGGCACGGGCAAGGTCTATGTCGGGCGTGGGGATTTCCTCCGGGTGGCCGAGGCGGCCCAGCAGATCGCCTATGTCGACAAGCCGACGAGATCGTCACCGCCTGCATCACCCGCGGCGTCAATGACGCCCCGGGGGTCTGAACTGACCCCCGAAAGTTGGACACAACCTTCGGGGGTTTTGCATGTCCAGACACGGCGAGAGTTTCAAGCGCTCGGTTGTCGATAGCTATTTAGGCGGGGATGAGAGCTACGCGAGTGCGGCGTCGATGCATGGCGTTGATGCGGCCACTGTTCGCAAGTGGGTTGCGTTGTACCAGGCGCATGGCGATGCCGGGCTATCTGGTAAGTACGGTCGTTACGACGCGGCGTTCAGGCTGTCGGTGCTTGAGCGAATGTGGGAGGAAGGTCTGTCGTATCGGCAGACGGCTGCATTGTTCAATATCCGCAATGCCAGTTGCCTGACGG
>NZ_JAMYQZ010000085.1:0-26783 GCF_040321145.1 Mesorhizobium sp. M0514 | reverse complement strand
CCCTGTGCAATACAGGAACCAGCCCTTAAACCTACCAGCTCAATGAACCGTCCAACTTTATGGGGTCAGTTCACTCGAGGGCGGCCTTTTCTGATCTTGTCGTCAGGCGCTTATTCGGCGTCCTTGGCGGCCTTCTTTTTCGGGGCTGCCTTCTTCTTCGGCTCTTCCGCGTCGTCGGCCTTTTCAGCCTTGTCGGCCTTCTTGGCAGCGGCCTTCTTCGCCGGCTTGGCCTTGGCTGTATCGCCCTCTTCGTCGTCAGCCATCAGCTCTTCCTTGCTGACCTTGACGTCGGTGACCGAGATCTGGCTGAGCAGATGGTCGACGACCTTCTCCTCGAACATCGGCGCGCGCAGCGTGTTCAGGGCTTCCGGATTGCTGCGATAGAACTCGAAGGCTTCCTGCTGCTGGTTGGCCGGGTAGCGGCGCACCTGCTCGAACAGGCCGCGCTGCAGTTCCTCGTCGGAAACGGTGACGCCGGCCTTCTCGCCGATCTCGGCCAAAACCAGGCCGAGACGCACGCGGCGCTCGGCAAGCCGCAGATATTCGGCGCGTGCCTCTTCTTCCGTCGTCTCCTCGTCGGCGAAGGTACGGCCGGCGGCTTCGAGATCGCGGTTGACCTGGGTCCAGATGTTGTTGAACTCGGCATCGACGAGCTTCGACGGCGCCTCGAACGAATAGGCCGCGTCAAGCTGGTCAAGCAGCTGGCGCTTGACCTTCTGGCGGGTCATCGAACCGAACTGGTTCTCGATCTGGCCGCGCACCACGTCGCGCAGGCGCTCCAGCGATTCCAGGCCGAGGTTCTTGGCCATTTCGTCGTTGATTTCCAGCGCGCCGGGCTTGGACACTTCCTTGACGGTGACGTCGAAGGTGGCTTCCTTGCCGGCCAGATGCGCGGCCTGGTAGTTTTCCGGGAAAGTGACCGTGACCTGCTTCTCGTCGCCGGCCTTGGCGCCGATCAGTTGGTCCTCGAAGCCCGGAATGAATTCCTTGGACCCCAGAACCAGCGGCTGGTCGGTGCCGGCGCCGCCGGAAAAGGCCTCGCCGTCGATCTTGCCGACATAGTCGATCGAAACGCGATCGCCTTCGGCGGCCTTGCCGGTCTTCGGCTCGAAGCTTCGCGCCGATTCGGCAACGCGCTGGACCTGCTCGTCGATCTCGCTGTCCGGCACTTCGAATACCTGGCGCGTCACCTTGATGTCGGAGAAATCCTTGATCTCGATCGCCGGGATGACCTCGTAGTTGAGGCGGAATTCGAAGTCGGCGCCGCCGGCCAGGATCTTCTCGGCCTCTTTCTCGTCTTCCGTCATGATCACTTCAGGCTGCATGGCGGCCTTTTCGCCGCGCCCCGTGATGATCGAACGGGTCGAATCGTTGAGGATTTCGTTGACCACTTCGGCCATGAACGACTTGCCGTAGACCTTGCGCAAATGCTGCACAGGCACCTTGCCGGGACGGAAGCCGTTGATGCGGACCTTGTTCCTGGCGTCGGACAGCCGCGCCATCAGCTTGGCTTCCATATCACCCGCCGGCACGGTGATCTTGATCTCGCGCTTGAGACCGGAGTTGAGCGTTTCGGTGACCTGCATCGTAAAACCTTTATCTTCACCAAAGAGGCTGCCACGGCGTCTTGCCGTTCACAGCCTGCCGGTACAATCTTGCCGGGAATGGCTTTTGGTACGGAACCTGGCGATTTGACCGAAATTACGGCTCAAATTGTTCCAAACTGCGTTCCAAGATGTGAATAAGTTCTTGTTTTTCCTACTTCTTATCACATTCTGCAGAAGCGGATCGGCGCGTCCCGTCACATTTGACACGCCTTTTGTCACAGGCGAGGCCAATTTTCAACCATCTTCGCGTTGCAGCGAATGACCGCCCCAACGGCAGACATTTTCGCCCCGACATTGACAGAATGATGGCTACATGGGATTGCCGACAAATGCGGATGTGGCGGAACTGGTAGACGCCCTGGATTTAGGTTCCAGTGCCGAAAGGCGTGGGGGTTCGAGTCCCTTCATCCGCACCACCCTTCGCTCTATCGAGCTTCGGGTGGCAGGCCACCCAGGAGCTTGATAAAGCGAAGGGTGTCCTCCGAAGCCGTGGCGTAGGAGGACTGGCGGCGACGGCCTACACTTCAAACACTTGACCGGTAAACCACTCCGCCAATTTCGCCAGCTCCGGCCCCAGCACCCGGTCGGCGTCGACCGGGGGCACGATCTTCCTGATATCCGCGACAAAATCCTGCAATGCCGGCGGCGCGGCGCGTTCAGTCACGTACAGGGCCTGCGAGGCGATCATGGCCAGCATCGCCATTGCCGCATCGAGGCAGCGGCCGGCCGTCGCTTCCTTGGTCCAGGCGAAGAATGCGGTGGTGGCGACGTCGTCCTGGCCGGCGCCGGCCGATTCGGTGCCCGGAATGAAGGTGCGCTGCGCCGCGAGCTTGGCCTGTTCGAGATAGCCGGTGATCGCCATCGGGACATAGCCGACATTGCCATGGCCATCGCTGTCGGCCCAATGCCGCCCGGTCATCAACAGATCGGGCAGCAGCGACACCTTGCCGTTCAGCAGCTTTGAGGCGTGGCGGTCGCAAAGCAGGCAGAGATCGGCCCAGATCGCCGCCAGATCGTCCAATGCCGGTGTCGCCATGGCATTGTGATAGCCGCCGGTGGAGATGCAGCGCCCCAGCGGGTGCGCCGCGTCGGGCGGGATATAGACTGGATTGTCTGAGATCGAGGCCAGCGACACGGTCGCCGCCTGCTCGGCGCCCGCCAGCGCCCGATGCGCATGGCCGAGCACGCGCGGCACGATGCGGTAGCTGACCGGCGCCTGATAATTGCGCCGTCCATCCCCGGCGCCGACCAGAAACTGCCGCAACCCTTGCAAGGCGGCCGCTTCGTGTTCGTCGCCCCAGAGCCCGTCGAGCGCGGCATCATAATGCTCGAGCGGCGCGCGAAACGCTTCGATCGACAGCGCGAACACCTTGTGCGCCATGGCGAGGCGACGACGCGCGGCAAGTGCTGCGTCCGCCACCAGTGCCGCCGCGCAAGGCGAGCCGTTGATCAGCGATCCCCGCTCCTTCACCTCAAGCTCAAGGCTGGCGGTAAGCGCAGCAAACAGCGGATAGAGCGCCAGGATCTCGCCGGCGCCACCCTGCCCTTGCGACGGCACCACCGGCATCAGGCCGCCGTCGAGCATCGCCGCAACGGCTAGCGCGATGCGCGGCGTGGTGGCGGCATTGCCTTCGATGAAATTGGTCAGCCGTGCCAGCACGATCGCCCGGACCACGCGCTCGGGCAACGGCTCCCCGAAGGATGTGGCGGCGGCATACGCTTTGATGCGCGCATGGCGGTCGCGCTCGTCAAGTTCGAGCTTGCGGCTTGCCAGCTCGCCCATCGCGGTGGTGACGCCGTAGATGACCGGCGGCGGATCGGACTCAATGAGTTTCAGGAACGAGGCGCGGCATTCGGCAATGCGTTGCAAGGCCTTGTCGCCGATTTCGACCGTGTCGTTTCTCCAGGCGACGCGCAAAACGGCATCGAGATTGATATCTTCGCGCGTCGTCACCGTAATCGGCATTGTCTTCGCCCGTCTGGTTTGCATGAGGGCGAAGCGATCGATCGTTGCCGAAATCCATGCCCTGGGGTAATGTCTTCTAGTAGAGCGGTTCCTCAAACAATGTCTTGTCGCCGTCCATCAGCGCTTTGATCTGTGCCTGGCCACTGGCGGCGAGCGCGATGCGCACGCCGAATGGCCGCACCCGCATGTCGTTCTGGATCGCCATGCCCTGGCCCTCAGGTAGGTAGAAGCGGTCGATGCCGTATTGCGGTGCGATCGTGGATTCAGGATCAAGCGTCCAGCCCGGCGCGACCTGGCCGACAATATCGGCTTCGTCGGCGGTCGCCGGCGTCGGAGCCCTGCCGAACCAGGCCGTGGTCGCATGCCAATAGCCGTCGGCGCCCGGCTTCAGCCGGACCACGATCGGCGTGTTCTCGCTCACGAGCTGGCCGGCAGGGATGTTGGCGATCAGCTTCACCGGCAAGCGCGATATTTCATAGCCGAGGATAATATAGTCGCCCCGCAGCAGATCGCGCGGATCGACCGGCTCGACTTTCAGCAAGACCTCCTTGCCGTTGCGCAGGATCGCCGCGCGGCCGGCGATGATCCAGCTCAGGAAGCCGATCTGGACGAGCGCCAGGACCAGCGCCGAGATGACAAGTTTCTTTCCCGACATCATGCTGCCGCTCCTTCCGGGGCCTTCATGCGTTTTTCCACACGGATGATGACGAGAGCCAGGATGCCGAACAGCACTGCGGCAGCCAGGAAGAAGCCGGCCGTGCCGAGCATCGTCTGCAAGGTCACGACATAGATAATGGCGAGCTCGAAGGCAAAGCCGGCATAGGCAACCCAGCGCAGCCCCCTGCTCTCGCGCCCGCCCAGCATGATCGCCGCGGCAATGCCGGCCAGTGCGATGACCGACGCAATGGCAAAGCCGTTGCTGAAGGCGTTGTCATCGCCCAGTTCGATCTGCATCATCGCCAGCCCGGTGAGAAAGCCGATCAAGGCGTGCAAAGGCAACCGCCCGCCGAGCTGCAAGATCCGGTCGGCCGGCCCAGCGGCGAAGATCGAAACCGCAAACAGCAGCGCCGACACCACGACGAGAGGAATAGCCAGGGCGAGCGTGTTCTGGTCCAGGCCGCGCACCGCGATATAGAAAATGACCGAGAGAATGATCAGGTGGCGTGCCGGCTGGCTGCGCGTCCACAACGAGACGACAAAAAGCACCGGCGCCATGATAACGAAGAAATCCGGAAATACGGGGCGGTCATAAAAGTCGAACGCGCGCACGAACAGCCAGGCAACGGATATGCCGACGGCAGCGACCGTCAGCAGGTTCGAGCGCAACGCCACCGCGGCTAATGCAGTGCCGATGCCCCAGGTGACGATGGCCGAGGCTTCGTCACCCGTGAGATGGTACATCTGGCCGATCAGCGCGATCGATCCGCCGAAGGCCGCGGCGGCCACGATCCACAACGCCTCGCCGATCGCCGCATGGTCGCGCATCTTCAACACCGCGCCGCCGACATAGCCGGCGAGAATGACGGCAAACAGCGCCGCGACCCGCACCAGCCGCGGGATCGCGTCCCAGTTGGCGGCGACGAAGAGCAGGATCGCGGCGCCGAACAGCAGCGCTGCCATCATGGCCAATATAGTGCCGAAGCTCAGCGATTTGCGCTCGTTTGCGTCGATGTCGCACTTAAGCGCATCGGCCGTCTTGGCGTCGATCAGGCCGGCCTGCAGCCACCGCCCGATATCGGCCCTCGCCCGCGACGAATAGCTCGCCATGCCGCTTCTCCCCCAGATTGGTCTTTCTGACAGCCGATCCGCTCAAATCGTTGACGCAACGTCATTTTCCGATTCGGGTCTCTTCATGACGAAGCGTGAATGCGCGTTAATGTTGCATTGCACAATTTGCATTGCTGCCATGCGCCAACAGCACTTTTAAATCGATATAACCCAGCCTATTTACTGTTCGTACACAAACGGAATGATCCGAAGAAAGACGAAACGAGCACTACCATGAACCTGATCCGCAACTACCGCAACTGGCGCCGCTACCGGGACACCGTCTCCGAGCTGAGCCGCCTGTCGAACCGTGAACTGACCGACCTCGGCATCAGCCGCAGCGACATCCACTACGTCGCCCGCAAGGCGGTCTAATCCTCTTCGGATCGCAAATGGTCCGAACCAGTTTTGAAAAAGAGAACGACAATGAACCTGATCCGCAACTATCGTAACTGGCGCGTTTACCGCGACACCGTTACCGAGCTGGGTCGCCTTTCGAACCGTCAGCTCCATGATCTCGGCATCGTCCGTGACGAGATCAAGATCATCGCCCGCAGGGCGACGATCTAACAAGAATTTCGCCAGGGTCGACCTCCTCCCCGACCCTGACGGATACGGTCAGCCTTCACCTCCTCCCGAGGGTTGACCACCAAAACGGCGCCCGCCGCACCTCCTCCCGCGGCGGGCGCTGTTTCCAAAGCGAACGCAGTTCGTCTTTCCGAAGCGAACGCTAGTTCGTCTTCAAAGTGAACGCAGTTCCTCTTCCAGGGATTTCGCCTCCCTCGATCCGGCGAAAAGAATTTCGTCAAAGCCGACCTCCTCCCCGGCGATGGCGAATACGGCCGATCCCCACCTCATCCCGAGGATCGGCCCCAAAAACGACACCCGCCGCACCTCCTCCCGCGGCGGGTGTTGTTGTTTTTGGGGCAGGTTTGCGGCTGTGCTTGCGGTCGATCGAGGCGCTTTGCGCCGCCATCCAAGCGTCGCCGCGGACATAAGAAACTCGAGCTCCGTCGTTGCACGACAATGACCCACGCTCGCACCGGCCAATTGCAAACGGCGCGCCAAGCGATTATTCCGGCGCTCATGAGCAAAAATCCTATCCACATCGTCGGCGGCGGCCTCGCCGGCTCCGAAGCCGCCTGGCAGGCAGCACAAGCCGGTGTTCCCGTCATTTTGCATGAGATGCGCCCGGTGCGCGGCACCGATGCGCACAAGACCGATGGGCTTGCCGAACTTGTCTGTTCCAATTCCTTCCGCTCCGACGATGCCGAGAACAACGCCGTCGGCCTGCTGCATGCCGAAATGCGGCTGGCCGGCTCGCTGATCATGAGTGCCGGCGACGCCAACCAGGTGCCGGCAGGCGGCGCGCTGGCCGTGGATCGCGACGGTTTCTCCGACGCGGTGACGAAAAAGCTTGAAGCGCACCCGCTGATCACCATCGAGCGCGAGGAAGTGCCGGGCCTGCCGCCGGCGGAATGGGACCAGGCGATCATCGCCACGGGACCGCTGACCGCACCTTCGCTCGCCCAGTCGATCGCCGAGGCGACCGGCGCCGACGCACTGGCCTTCTTCGACGCGATTGCCCCGATCATCCATTTCGACACGATCGACATGGACACCTGCTGGTTCCAGTCGCGCTACGACAAGGTTGGGCCCGGCGGCACCGGCAAGGATTACATCAACTGCCCGATGGACAAGGACCAGTATCTCGCCTTCGTACAGGCGCTGGTCGACGGCCACAAGACCGAATTCAAGCAGTGGGAAGGCACGCCCTATTTCGACGGCTGCCTGCCGATCGAAATCATGGCCGAGCGCGGCGTTGAGACGCTGCGCTACGGGCCGATGAAGCCGATGGGGCTGACCAATGCCCACAATCCGACGGTAAAAGCCTATGCCGTGGTGCAGCTGCGCCAGGACAATGCGCTGGGCACGCTCTACAACATGGTCGGTTTCCAGACCAAGCTGAAGCATGCCGAGCAGGTGCGCGTGTTCCGCACCATTCCGGGCCTGGAAAACGCCGACTTCGCGCGCCTCGGCGGCCTGCACCGCAACACCTACATCAACTCGCCGACCTTGCTCGACGCTTCCCTGCAGCTGAAGTCGCGGCCCGGCCTGCGCTTTGCCGGCCAGATCACCGGCTGCGAGGGCTATGTCGAGAGCGCGGCGATCGGCCTGCTCGCCGGCCGCTTCGCCGCCGCCGAGCGTCTCGGCCACGCGCCGTCGCTGCCGCCGCTCACCACCGCCTTCGGCGCCCTGCTCAACCACATCACCGGCGGCCACATCGTCTCAGACGACGAGCCGGGCAAACGCTCGTTCCAGCCGATGAACGTCAATTTCGGCCTGTTCCCGCCGGTGGAAGCACCGAAGACCGAAGGCAAACGCCTGCGCGGCAAGGACAAGACGGTGGCCAAGCGCCACGCGATCACCTCACGCGCGCGGGCAGATTGTCGGGAGTGGCTAGGGCTGCCGGCGCAAACAGCGGAAGCTGCTGAATAGCCAAGTCTCAGAGTCCTAACGCGATTGACGTCTACGTTAACTCGCTGTCCATCCCCGCGTTGCGCGCCTGAGCAACAGCCAATGCCGACGCAGAGCCGAAAGCCGGGCTGCGCCGCCAAGCGGCGAGCGACGACCACTCGCCATCTTGCCGAGATAGGCGCTGGTCAGCGCCAGCGGCAGGAACGCCGGACGCAGCGTTTGCGGAAGTGCGGACGCCCCTTGCTCGAAAGCGCGGAGATGCTCCTGCGCCAATGCAATCATCGCAGCCACCGCGCGCTGAGCGCCGGGGCCGCCGTCGCCGCCGACGAACTCTTCCGGCGATGAGCCTACCGCGGCAAGGATATCCGCCGGCACGAAGCATTGCCCGCGCCGGCGATGCAGCGGCAACAGCAGCAACAGGCCGGTCATCGCCTGGGCGCAGCCGGCCCTGCCCGCCAGTTCGGCAAAGGGCGGCGCCTCATTGGGATCGAGCACCATCGCCGCCAGCTGGATCAGCGCGGCCGCCGTCTCGCCGCAATAGCCCTCGAGATCGGTGCGCGACGGCATCGGATCGTCATAGAGGTCGAAGATGCGGGCCTCGAGCATGTTGTCGAAGGCAGTTTTGGGCAGGCCATGGGCAGAAATCGTCGCCTTCAGCGCATCGGCGAGCGGGTTGCCTGTGGCTGCGGCTTCAGCAGCGATGACATCGCGCCACCATTGCAGCCTCACTTCGCCCGGCAATGCCTCGTGGATGCGGTCTCGGACAGACGCAATCTCGGCATTGAAGGCGTAAAGCGAAAACAGCGCCGCGCGCTTGTCGGCCGGTGCATAGAGTGCGCTGACATAGCGGTCATGGTCGCCGGCGCGCACCGCCTCCATGACGATGTCAGCTGTATCGGTCACGTCAGTCGACGGCGATGAGCGCCGCGGCCACGGCGCGGTCTTCGGCAAGCAGAACATTGTAGGTCCGCACCGCTGCCCCCGTCGACATCGGGTCGGAGCCAATGCCAGCCGCCTTCAGCGCCGCCCGAAGTGCTGTCGGCAAGGGCCGCAAATCCTTGCCTGTGCCGACCAGCAGGATCTCGACCTTGCCGGCCTCGGCCAGCAGCAGGTCGAAATCCGCCGCCGTCAGGGCCAGCGGATCGGCCGGCTCCCAGCCGTGGATGCCGGAGGGCAGGCACAGAAGCGAGCCGCGATGCGACATGTCGGCGAAGCGGAACCCGCCATTGCCGTAGGCTTCGATCGGCGCCCGTCCGGGGAAATGCGCCTCGCGAATGACGATGCCTTTTGCCACCAGCGCGGCCGTCAGGTCGCCATGGCCTTGCCGCCACCAACCGGCTTCTCCTCATCGGCGCTCGCTCCCTGCGGCCTGAGCCTGAACAGGATCAGCAAGGGCGCTGCGATGAAGATCGACGAATAGGTGCCAAAGACGACGCCGAACAGCATCGCCATGGTGAACGAGCGGATCACCTCGCCGCCGAACAACACCAGCGCCAGCAGCGCCAGGATGGTCGTCACCGAAGTCAGCGTCGTTCTCGAAAGCGTCTCGTTGATGGCGTTGTTCAACAATTGCGGGAGCGGCATTCGCTTGTATTTTCGCAAATCTTCTCGAACACGGTCATAGACGACGATCGTGTCATTGAGCGAATAGCCGATAATGGTCAGGATCGCAGCCAGCGAAGACTGGTTGAATTCGAGCCCGGTGATGACGAAGAAGCCCAGCGTCATCACCACATCGTGCACCGTCGCCACGATCGCGCCGACCGCGAACTGCCATTCGAAGCGGAACCAGACATAGACCAGGATGCCGATCAGCGCGATGATCATGGCGATCGTGCCTTGCTTGGCCAGCTCGCCCGAAACCGTCGGGCCCACCACCTCGACGCGGCGAAAATCGTAATTGTCCTGGAGCTCGCCGCGCACCTTGTCGATGACGGTCTGCTCGGCGTTCTCGCCGCCATCCTGGGTGCCGACGCGGATCAGCACGTCGTTCGGCGCGCCGAATTGCTGGACCTGCACTTCACCGATGTTTAGCTCCGACAGCCGGCTTCTGATATCGCCAATATCGGCGTCGCCTTGCTTGGACTGCACCTCGATGATCGAGCCGCCCTTGAAGTCGATGCCGTAGTTGATGTCGATGGTCAGGAATCCGATAACCGACGCGATCGACAGCAGGCTGGACAGTGCGAAGGTCCAGCGGCGGATGCCCATGAACGGGATTTTCGTGCCGGCCGGAACGAAGGTCACCGGCGCACGCGGCAATTCCTTCGGACGCGCGCGGCGCAGCCAGATCGACACCAGCAGACGGGTGAAGGTGAAGGCGGTGAACACCGTGGTCAGGATGCCGATGGCATAGGTGATGGCGAAGCCCTTCACCGGTCCGGTGCCGAGATAGAACAGCACGACCGTGGCAATCAGCGACGTCACGTTGGAATCCACGATGGTCGCCAACGCCTTGGTGAAGCCGGTGTCGATCGACTGGATGACCGAACGGCCGGCCCGTCGCTCCTCGCGGATGCGCTCATAGATCAGCACGTTGGAATCGACCGCCATGCCGATGGTCAGCACGATACCGGCAATGCCGGGCAAGGTCAGCGTCGCGCCAAGCAGCGACAAGACCCCGACGATCATCGCCACGTGCACGGCGAGCGCAATGTTGGCGAGGAAGCCGAGAAGTCCGTACGCGACGAACATGAAGGCGACGACGAGAATGGAGCCGATGATGCCGGCGACCTTGCCGGCATGGATCGAATCCTGGCCGAGGCCCGGGCCCACCGTGCGTTCTTCGATCACGGTCAGCTTTGCCGGCAACGCACCGGCGCGCAGCAGCACGGCGAGGTCGTTGGCGCTTTCGGCGGTGAAATTGCCTGAAATCTGGCCGCTGCCGCCGAGGATCGGTTCGCGGATCACCGGCGCCGAAATCACCTGATTGTCGAGGATGATGGCGAACGGCTTGCCGACATTCTGCTGCGTCGCCTGGCCGAACCGTGTCGCACCGCGCGAGTTGAAGACGAACGAAACCACTGGCTCGTTGTTTCGGGAATCATAAGTTGCGGTGGCCTTGGCAAGATCCTCGCCGGACACGATGACGCGATTTTCCACCAGATACGGAACCGGCGGATCGTCCTGCGAATAAAGCACCGAGGAGCCTGCCGGCGGGCGGCCGTTCAGCGCATCCTGCACCGACATCGAGGTATCGACCATCTGGAAGGTCATCTTGGCGGTCTGGCCAATGATCTCCTTCAGCCTTTGCGGATCCTGCAGGCCCGGCACCTGGACGAGCACACGGTCGTCGCCCTGCCGCTGCACGATCGGCTCGGTGGTGCCGAGTTCGTTGACGCGACGCTCGACGACTTCGATCGACTGCGCCAATGCGGCTGAGGTGCGGTATTTGATGCCGGCGTCGGTGACGGTGAATTTGAGCAGCCCGGCTTCGGAATCATCCAGGGACATTTCCTGGATGGAGCCACCGGTGAACAGGCCGGCGGCGACCGGATCGGTCAGCGGCTTAAGCGCCGCCTTGGCGGCATCGATCTGGGTTGGATCGGTGATGCGCACTTGTACGGTCCTGCCGGTGCCGCCAAGGCCGGTATAGCCCACCTTGGCATCGCGCAGCAGCGTGCGGATCTCGTCGCGCGTCGTTTCCAGCTGCGCCTTGACGAGATCATTCTGGTCCATCTGCAAGAGGATGTGCGAACCGCCCTGCAGATCGAGACCAAGCGTCATCTGCCGCTTCGGCACCCAGTTGGGCAATTGCGCCAATGTGCTGGCCGGGAAGAGATTTGGCGCGGCAAGGATGAATGTGACGGCCACGGCGATCCAGATCAGGATCATCTTCAGGCGCGAAAAATACAGCATATGGCGTTGTCCGTCAGGGCGTACTGGCGGATCGTTCCGCCGACAATTCGGTTATTTCTTGGCGTTCTTATTTGCCACCGGCTCGCCCTTAACCCGCACTTCGCCGATTGTCGAGCGCGCTGAGGTCAATTTGGCGCTGCCGCCGGCAGCGGTTTCGGCGTCAATCGCCTCTGTCGGTTCCATTCTAATTCTGATCACCGCCGGGCGCTATCGTGCACTACTCGACTATTTTCAATCGTGCAGGCATCGGTCCGGAACGCAAAAGCAAGGCCAGATCATCGGCGTTCTCCTTGGTGAGGTTGCCCGATATCTGGCCGCGGCCGTTAAGAATTGGCTCGCGGACGACTGGCACCGAAAGCACTTGGTTGTCGAGGATCATCGCAAATAGCTTGCCGACATTCTGCGAGGTCGCCTGCGCAACGCGTGCCGTTGCCCTGGAATCGAAGGTGAACGAAACCGCCGGCTCATTTGTGACGGAGTTGGGAGTCGCCTGAGCATTGACAATGTCGTCACTGGAAACGATCGTTCGGCTCTCAACCAGATAGGGAACCGGTGGATCGTCCTTCGAATAAACCACCACCGAGCCAGCGGGCGTCCGGCCATTGATCGCATCAGCGACCGGCATCGACTCATCAACCCACTGAAAAGTCAGCATTCCGGTTCGGGTGAGAATTCTCCTCAGCCTTTGCAAATCCGCAACGCCCGAGGTCCGGACCAGCATACCGTCTTCGCCCTCTGGCCGCACTACTGGGTCGGCTACACCAAGATCACGCAGGCGATTCTTAATGACCACGATCGACTGCGCAAGCGCGATCGACATCCGATACTTGATACCTGTGTCTGTTACCGTGAACTTGAGCAACGCTGCTCCGGTATCATCCAGGATCACTTCCTGGACCGGACCAGCGCTGCCAAGGACAGGATCAGTCACCGCCTCCAATGCCATCTTGGCCGCGCCGACCTGAGCGGCGTCGGTGATATGCACCTGAACGGCCCGACCCGACTTAGCAAGACCAGTATAGCCGATCCTTGCATCGCGCAGCAGCGTCCTGATTTCGTCACGCGTCGCCTCCAACCGGCGATCGATCACATCGGTCGCGTCCAATCGAAGCAGCACGTCCGCGCCGGCAGCGTGAAGACTGGGCGCGTCGACGAGCATTGTGGCCATAGCAAGCCAGATCAGGATCATTTTCAGGCGCGAAAAATGGACCATACGCCGTCTTTTGTCAGAGCTCTGCCCGCGGATCGCTCCGCTTGGGAAACTGGCTTACTTCTTGGCGTTCTGGTTGGCCACCGGCTCGCCCTTGACCCGAACATCGGCGATCGTCGAGCGCAGCGCCGTCACCTTGGTGCCGCCGCCAAGGTCGATCTCAAGCTCATTGTCGTCGATCACCTTGGTCACCTTGCCGACGAAGCCGCCGCCGGTGATGACCGTGTCGCCACGGCGCACGGCCGAGATCATCTCCTGGCGCTTCTTCAACTGGGCGCGCTGCGGCCGGATGATGAGGAAATACATGATCACGAAGATCAGAACGAACGGGAGTATCATGCCGATATCCCCGAACGGACCAAGCGGAGTTCCGGTAGCTTGGGCGTATGCCGGTGTGACGAACATCAAGAACTCCTGGTTACGAAGAAGGCCGTAGGGCGGCCTCGCCAAATTTGGCCGGAATATAGTGGGTAAAGTTACCAATGCAACTGCGCGGCCGGGCTTTCAGCTGCTTTTCCGGCCGGTTGACCCGTGTTAGAGCATGCTCCCGGAATACGGGCGTGGTTTTCGCAAAAGATCATGCCCAAACAAAAGCTTGGAACCCGTTTCTATCTCGCCCGGATCAAGACGATTTCGGCCCCTACGCACGTTCGTGCGGAAACATAAAAGACGAGACATGACCGACAGCACCATCGAGGCCCTGAACCAAAAGCTCGACCGCCTGATCGAGGCGGTCACCCGCCTCGCCCCGCCGCCGGTGCCGCAAACCGATCTTGCGGTTGCCGATTGCTTCGTCTGGCAGGCCGACCCCGGCTATCTCGAGCCGGTGCGCAAGGTCAACCGCGTCGACATCGGCCTGATCCGCGGCGTCGACCGCGTGCGCGACATTCTGGTCGAAAACACGGAACGTTTCGCCGCCGGCCATGCCGCCAACAATGTGTTGTTGTGGGGTGCGCGCGGCATGGGCAAATCCTCGCTGGTCAAGGCCGTGCATGCGCAGATCAACGCCCAGGCCAAATCCGACCTGCCGCTCAAGCTGATCGAGATCCATCGCGAGGATATCGACACGCTGCCCAGGCTGATGGGCCTGCTGAAGGCGGCGCCGTTTCGCTTCATCCTGTTTTGCGACGACCTCTCCTTCGACCATGACGACACCTCCTACAAGTCGCTGAAGGCAGCCCTTGAAGGCGGCGTCGAGGGCCGCCCGGCCAATGTCATCTTCTACGCCACGTCGAACCGCCGGCACCTGTTGCCGCGCGACATGATCGACAATGAGCGCTCGACCGCCATCAACCCGTCCGAGGCGGTCGAGGAAAAGGTTTCGCTGTCCGACCGCTTCGGCCTGTGGCTCGGCTTCCACAAATGTTCGCAGGACGAATATCTCGATATGGTCAACGGCTATGCCACCCATCATGGACTGAAGATCGACCCGGAGCAGCTGCGCGCCGACGCCCTGGAATGGGCAACGACACGCGGCAGCCGCTCGGGCCGCGTCGCCTGGCAATTCACTCAGGATCTGGCCGGCCGGCTCGGCAAGCCGCTGAACGACTGATTGATTTCCGTCAGGTCACTGAAAAAGCCCGCCCCTTGCGGAGCGGGCTGAGCCGGCGGGCCGGACTGGAGGTCAGACGGCCTGCAAAACGTTTATTGTTCTATTCCCGACTATTCGAGATAACCTGAGGGATCGACCGGGGCCGAGTTCTTGCGCACTTCGAAGTGCAGTTTCGGCGAGTCGGTGGTGCCGCTCATGCCCGACAGCGCGATTTCCTGGCCGCGCTTGACCTTCTGGCCGCGCTGCACCTCGATCGACCTGGCGTGGCCATAGACGGTGACCAGCCCGTTTTCGTGGCGCACCAGCACCGTATTGCCGAATTCCTTGAGGCCGTCGCCGGCATAGATGACCACGCCATTCTCGGCCGCCTTGACCGGCGTCCCCTCAGGCACGGCGATGTCGACGCCATCCTTGCCGCCACCAAAATTGGAGATGACGCGGCCACGCACCGGCCAACGCATCTTGCCGATGCCGGTGGCATCGGGCGCAACAGCATCGTCGTCCTCGGCCTGCTGGATGACCTTGGCGTCCTTCTTCGGCGGCGTGTAGGTGGCGAGCGTCTCCGTCGGCTTTGCCGCCGGTTGGGTGGTCGCGGTCGTCACCGGATCAACTTTGGCCGGCTTGGCGCTGGCGACCGTTGCGGTGCCACCTGCCGGAACCTTCAGCGTCTGGCCGATCTTGAGCAGGCCGTCCTGCATGCCGTTCGCCTGCTTCAGCGCCACGACGCCAACGCCGGTCTTCCTGGCGATGGAGGACAGGCTGTCGCCCGACTGGACCGTGTAGGTGCCCGCGCCGGCTTTTGGCGCGGCCGAGGCAGTCTGCGCCGGCTTGTCGGTCTTCGGCTTGTTCGCTGCCGAAGCGTCAACCTGCGCGGCGGACTTGCCGTCCTTGAGTTTCGGCTGCTGCGGCAGTACGGCGATCTTCTCCGGCGCCGGCGCCTTGGGGCTGTTTGCCGGCTTGCCGTCGGCAAGTTTCGGCTCTGTCCCCTTGCTTGAATAGGCATAGGCCGGGATGACCAGTTTCTGACCGGTCTTCAGCCCCTTGGTGGCGCTCAAGCCGTTGACCTTCATGATCACGTCGGCGGGCACATGATAGCGATGAGCGATGCCGGAAATGGTCTCGCCGTCGCTGACCACGATCTCGGTCGCATGCGGCGTACCAGCCGCAACTGGTTTCGGATCGGAGTCACCGGCATTCTTGAACGGCCTCGCCGGCTGGACGGTGCCGGTAGTCGTTCTGTCGACATGCGGTGCCGGTGCAAGCGCCGGCGCGGAAGCGGTGCGCATCGGAGCAGCTTTGGGCGCGCTCGGCGGCGGCAGCTGCTGGACAGTGACCGGCTCCAGGCTGGAGCGGCTGACCGACTGGTTATGGCTGCCATCGACAGGTGCCGCAGCGATCGGCTCGGCCGCCACATCGCCCGGATAGGGCTGAGCGGTGCTCTGCTTGTCGATGATGGCGCGCTGATTGTTGGTCGAGGAGGTGAAGACGTCGTCGACACCATTGAACCGCGAGACTTGGGAGCTACACCCCGCCGCCATTCCGGCAAGCATGAGGACAGCGCAGCCCCGCGACAGAGTACGCCCGTTTGCCTTCAAAACACTGAATTGCATCGCACTAACCCGCACAGACCCGGTACACACTGGTCATGATTAAAGCGCGTTAATGTTACTGGCGGGTTAACCCCATAGAATCAGACGCAAATTTTCTTAAAACATTTTCGAACGCGCCGAAGGTGCGTTGAGATTCAGGTCAGGCCGAGTCGAAAATAACAGGTTCTGAGAACCGGCCTACGCCGGCCGTAGCCTTCATAGAGCGGAGGCATTTATGACGGCTTCGACCGGCGAAGGCCGGAGCGGAGCGTACTCAAACATGTGAGCACCGGAAGCGCAGGAACCTGCCATTTGCAGGCCGGCCTCACATGAATATCAGCGCACCTAAATAACCGCCGCGACGCTGCGCAGGATCGGCTGCAGGCGCACGGTGCCGATATCCTCGCGCTCGAAGCGGCTGCCGACCTTGGTCAGCTTGGCCAGCACCTGCTCGCCCTCCTCCGGCCCGATCGGGGCAATGACGATGCCGCCGCTCGACAATTGGTCGAGCAGGAAGCGCGGCAGGCTGTCGAAAGCCGCCCAGGCTACGATGCGGTCGAACGGCGCTTCATTGGCAAGCCCGTTGGAACCGTCGGCCTGGCGCACGATGACATTGCCGATGCCGAGCGCCTCGAAGCGTTGCCTGGCCTGCTCGGCCAGCGTTTTGTAGCGGTCGACGCTGACGATGCGCGCCGCGAGCCGCGACATCACCGCTGCCGTGTAGCCCGAGCCGGTGCCGATCTCCAGCACCCGGTTGCCGGGCTCTATTGCCAAGGCCGCAATCACCGCCGCCTGCAGATCGGCGCCCTCGATCGCCTCGCCGCATTCGATCGGCAGCATGCCGTCCGACCAGGCGATGGAATGGCACTGGCCGTTGAGGAAGCCGCGCCGCGGCGTCGCCTCGAAGGCTGCGATCAGCGCCTTCGGCACCGCGCCTTGGCCGCGCAGGCGCAGCAGGAACGCGGCAAAACCCTCGCGATCGTCGAGCGGCAAGTTCATGCCAGAACCTTCTTCATGCGAACACCTTATTCAGACAGCGCCTTGGTCAGTTGGTCACGGATCTCATGCGCGGTGAGGTCAAGCTGCAGCGGCGTCACAGACACGAGCCGGTTGCGCAGAGCATGGAGATCGGTGCCCTGCTTGCCCTCGACCGGCTCGCGGCCGAAGCGCAGCCAGTAATAAGGCAGGCCGCGCCCGTCGCGGCGCTCGTCGACCCACAGGCTGTGCACCAGCTTGCCCTGCGACGTCACGACGGTGCCGGCGACCTCGTCAGGCAGGCAGTTGGGAAAGTTGACGTTGAGCAGCACGCCGTCCGGCAGCGGCATGGCGACAAGCTTTTTCAGCAGCGCCGGCGCCAGCGCTTCGGTGGTCTCGTAGGGAACGACGCGGTCCTCGCCGACATAGGAATAACCCTGGCTGAGTGCGATCGAGCGGATGCCGAGCAGCGCGCCTTCCATGGCGCCGGCGACGGTACCGGAATAGGTCACGTCGTCGGCGATGTTGGCGCCGGAATTGACGCCCGACAGGATCAGGTCCGGCGCGCCTGGCAGGATCTTCTTGACGCCCATGATGACGCAGTCGGTCGGCGTGCCGCGCACGGCGTAGTGTTTCTCGCCGATCTTGCGCAACCGGAGCGGCTCCGAGATCGACAGCGAATGCGCGTAGCCGGACTGGTCCTGCTCCGGCGCCACCACCCAGACATCGTCCGACAGCGTGCGGGCGATGCGTTCGAGCGACGCCAGGCCCTCCGCATGGATGCCGTCATCATTGGTCAGAAGAATGCGCATTATTTCGATTCGATCTTCGCCAGACCGCCCATATAAGGCCGCAGCACTTCAGGAATGGTTACGCTGCCATCCTCATTCTGGTAGTTTTCGATGACGGCAATCAGCGCACGGCCGACAGCGGTGCCCGAACCGTTCAGCGTGTGCACAAAGCGGTTGCCCTTGCCGTCCCTGTCCTTGTAGCGGGCATCCATGCGCCTGGCCTGGAAGTCGCCGCACACTGAACAGGACGAGATCTCGCGATAGGCGTTCTGTCCCGGCAGCCAGACCTCGATGTCGTAGGTCTTGCGCGCGCCAAACCCCATGTCGCCCGTGCACAGGACCATGGTGCGGAACGGCAGCTCCAGTCGCTTCAGCACCTCTTCGGCGCACTGCGTCATCCGCTCGTGCTCGGCGAGCGAAGACTCCTGGTCGGTGACCGAGACCAGCTCGACCTTGTAGAACTGGTGCTGGCGCAACATGCCGCGCGTGTCGCGGCCGGCGGAGCCCGCTTCCGAGCGGAAGCACGGCGTCAGCGCCGTATAGCGCAGCGGCAGCTTTTCATGGGCCGTGATTTCTTCGCGCACCAGGTTGGTGAGCGGGACCTCGGCGGTTGGAATCAACCCGAGCCGGCCATCGCCATGCTGCACGAAGAACAGGTCGTCCTCGAATTTCGGCAGCTGGTTGGTCCCGAAAAGCACTTCGTCGCGCACCATCAGTGGCGGGATGACTTCTTCATAGCCATGCTCGGTCGTGTGCAGATCGAGCATGAACTGGCCGATGGCGCGCTCCATCCGCGCCAGCCCGCTCTTCAGCACGGTGAAGCGTGATCCCGACAGCTTTGCCGCCCGCTCGAAATCCATCATGCCGAGCGCTTCGCCGATCTCGAAATGCTCCTTCACCCAGTTCGGCCGAGTCGGCACCTCGCCGACGATATGCTTGACGACATTGTCGTGCTCGTCCTTGCCGACCGGCACGTCGTCGAGCGGCACATTCGGCAGCACCGCCAGCGCGTCGTTCAGTGCCTTGTCGAGTTCGCGCTCGCGCGCCTCGCCATTCTGGATGAAGGTCTTGATATCGCCGACTTCGGCCTTGAGTTTTTCGGCAAGTGCCGTGTCGCCCGAACGCATGGCGTTGCCGATCTCCTTCGAGGCGGCGTTACGGCGTTCCTGCTTGGTCTGCAGCTCTGTGACGTGCGCGCGCCGCGCTTCGTCCTTCTTGATCAGCTCATCGACCGTGGACTGCGCCTCGTCAGCCGACCACGAGCGCTTGGCCAGCGCTTCGACAAGGGCCTTCGGGTTGTCGCGAATCCATTTGATATCAAGCATGGTTGGTCGTCCTCGAGCTAAGGCCTGAGGGCGTAAACCGCATCCTTCATCGATGCAAGATGGCGGCTGTCGCGTTTTTCCGCTAACGCGGATACCCGAACGCGACGGCCTATGAAGGGGCCTGCTTTGAGGACGCGTCCGCCGCCTTTTCGGCCACAGCTTCGGCGGCTTCCTGCTTCTCGCGCGCCAGCTTCTGCTTGACCTGGTCGCGCTCGATCAACCGGGCCGCCCAGATCGACACCTCGTAGAGCAGGATGGTCGGGATCGCCAAACCGATCTGGCTCATCGGATCGGGCGGCGTCAGCACCGCCGCGACGACGAAGGCGATGACGATCGCCCATTTGCGCTTCTCGGCCAGCGCCTTCGACGACAGCATGCCGACGCGCGTCATCAGGCTGGTCACCACCGGCAGCTGGAACACCAGGCCGAAGGAGAAGATCAGCGTCATGATCAGGCTGAGATATTCCGACACTTTCGGCAGCAGCGAAATCTGCACCTGGTCGTCGGTGCCGGCCTGCTGCATGGCGAGGAAGAACCACATTACCATCGGCGTGAAGAAGAAATAGACCAGCGACGCGCCCATCAGGAACAGGATCGGCGATGCGATCAGGAACGGCAGGAAGGCGTTGCGCTCGTTCTTGTAGAGGCCGGGCGCAATGAATTTGTAGATCTGCGTGGCGATCAGCGGGAAGGCGATGACCATGCCGCCGAACATGGCGAGCTTAACCTGGGTGAAGAAGAATTCCTGCGGCGCCGTATAGATCAGCTCGACCTTGTGCGGATCGAGCCCGGCCCACTGCGTGGCCCATTTGAACGGAACGACCAAAAGATTGAACAGCTTCTTGGCAAAGAAGAAGCAGACGAGGAAGGCGACGAAGAAACCGCCGATCGACCAGATCAGCCGCCGGCGCAGTTCGATCAGATGCTCCATCAGCGGAGCCGACGACTTCTCGATCTCGTCCTTTTCGCTGTCCGTAATGCTCACTTGGCGGCCCCCGCCGTCTTCTTGGGCGCGGGATTCTTGGCCAGCGCAGGCTTCGGCTCAGCCTTTGTGACTGCCTTCGGTGCAGCAGCGGGCTTGGTGGCGGCTTTTCCAGGTGCAGCCTTGGCGGGCGCCGCTGACGGCTTGGCCGCAACCTTCGCCGCAGGCGCCGGCTTTGCCGGTGCTGCCTTGGGTGCCGCTGTTTTGGTTGCCGGGGCCTTTGATGCCGCGGCCCCCTTGGCGCGCGCGTTTCGTGGCGCTGCTGTTGGTGCAGCCGGTGTCACCACCGCCTGATCGGTCATCGCCGGAAGGATCGGCGCCGCCGGCGCTGTTTCCGGTCCGTTGAGACCCGGCATCACCGTCGCGCCGTTCTTGAGCGGCTCGGCCGGCTGTGGTGTTTCTGCCGCGGGCTTTGAGGGGTCGACGGCGGGCTTCGGCTTCATCACCGCATCGACGCCGGAGCGAACCTCGGCTGCCGCCTGTTCGAACGGATTGAGCTGCTTGCGAATCTCGGCCGCCGGATTGAGGCCGCGCAGCGTATCGACAGACTTCTTGACGTCGTCGAGCTCGGCTTCCTTCAACGCCTCGTTGAACTGCTTCTGGAAGTCGGAGGCCATGGCACGCAGCTTCGCCGTCGTGCGGCCGAAGGTGCGCAGCATATTGGGCAAATCCTTCGGTCCGACGACCACGATCATGACGATCGCGATCACCAGCATTTCGGTCCAGCCGACTTCAAACATGGCAATCAGTTCCGACTAGTGCTTGTCGCCCAAAAGTGCGAAGCGGTTTTGGGACAACGACTTGCACAAAAGCAACAACCTTCGGCTCAGCTCTTGCTGGCCTTTTCCTTCACTGCCGAAACGGTCTCGTCCGGGCGGTGCTCGACGGTGCGCTTGTCTTCGGCGGTATCGTCGTCGGCCATGCCCTTCTTGAAGCTCTTGATGCCCTTGGCCATGTCGCCCATCAGCTCGGGTATCTTGCCGCGGCCGAACACCAGCAGCACGATCACCAGCACGATCATCCAGTGCCAAATCGAAAATGAACCCATTGTAACTCTCTCTCGAATGTTTTCCCTGGCGATGATCTATGCGTTTTCGCGTTGGGATTCAAACACAACAGCGACAAAGTTTATGAAGGCGCGGCTTATGTCACGCATTTTCGGCAAAGCTGCCCGCTACCAATCGGCGCATCTACCGCAGCAATGCAGCTTTTTGACAGCGGCTTGCGGTCAATCTTCCGTGACGCGCGGCGTCAGCAGGCCGAGTTCCTCGAGATCGATGTCGGTCAACGCATCCTCGTCCTCGGTCAGCGCGTCCGGATCGGCCGGCGGCAACGGGATGGCGAAATTCGACGGCATTCGGCCCGAAAGCAGCCCTGCCCCCTTCAGTTCGTCCATGCCGGGAAGATCGCGAATCTCCTCCAGTGCGAAATGGTCGAGGAAAGTGTCTGTCGTGCCGTAGGTGACGGGACGGCCGGGCGTGCGGCGGCGGCCGCGCATGCGCACCCATTCCGTTTCGAGCAGCGTATCCAGCGTGCCCTTCGAGGTCTCGACGCCTCTGATGTCCTCGATCTCGGCGCGCGTCACCGGCTGGTGGTAGGCGATGATCGCCAGCACTTCGAGCGCCGCGCGCGACAGCTTGCGCTGCTGCACCGTGTCGCGGCTCATCAGGAAGGCGAGATCGCCGGCGGTACGGAAAGCCCAGGCATCGCCGACCCGGACCAGATTGACGCCGCGCCGCGCATAGATCTGCTGCAGCTCAGCCATGGCAGCGGCAATGCTGATGCCGTCGGGCAATCTGGCTGCGAGCTGCTTTTCGCTGACCGGCTCGGCGCTGGCGAACACGATCGCCTCGGCCATGCGTATGGCTTCGGCCATGTGCAGCCGTTCGCCAGGATTCAGAAGCAGGGTATCAGTCGGGTCCTGGGCGATAATGCCCTCCTCGGTCTCTTCTTCGACCTTGAACGGAATGACCGAAGCGTTGGCGCGTTCGCTCATGATGCCACCTCGACTGCCTTGATTGGTTGCGCGCGGCCGCGCAGATAGAGCGGCGCGAACACCTGGTCCTGTCGCATCTCGATGCTGCCTTCGCGCACCAGTTCCAGCGACGCCGCGAACGAGCTGGCAATCGCGGTACGCCGTTCGTCCGGGCTGGTCAGGTAATTGATCAGATAGCTGTCCAGCGCCGTCCAGTCGCGCAGCGAGCCGATCAGCCGGGTCAGGATATCGCGCGCATCCTTGAGCGACCACACGCCACGCCGGGCAATTGTCACATTGGTGATCGCCTGTTTCTGGCGCTGCTGCGCATAGGCGGTGAGCAAATCGTAGAGCGAGGCCGAATAGGCGTTACGCTTCTCGACGATGACCATTTCAGGCATGCCGCGTGCAAACACGTCGCGGCCGAGCCGGTTGCGGTTGACCAGCCTTGCCGAGGCGTCGCGCATGGCCTCCAGACGCTTCAGCCGGAACTGCAGCACCGCGGCCAGTTCCTCGCCGCTTTCGCCTTCCTCGCCGGGCTGCTTGGGGATGAGGAGCTTCGACTTGAGGAAGGCCAGCCACGCCGCCATCACCAGGTAGTCGGCGGCAAGCTCAAGCCTTAGCGCCCTCGCCGTCTCGACGAAGGTCAGATATTGCTCGACCAGCGCCAGGATCGAGATGCGCGACAGATCGACCTTCTGGTTGCGGGCGAGATGCAGCAAGAGGTCGAGCGGACCTTCGAACCCGGCGACGTCGACGACAAGCGACGGGTCGCCGGTCAGCCGGGAATCGTCGTTCTCGGCCCACAGACGGTCCATCGGTGCGGCCTTCGCAGCCTTGCTGTCCAATGTCTCCGCCACTTGTTCCTTTACCTCTGGTTAGAGCATGATGCCGAAAAGTGTGAAGCGGTTTTCGGACGACATCATGCTCTCTCTATCTAATTTAGAGACGGATTCAGATTTCAGGTCGAACAGACCTGAAATCATCCGTCTCTAGGCCACCGCGTCGAAATAGGTGGCAAACTCGGCGCGTATCTCGGTTTCGTCGGCCCGGTCGCGATCCCTTATATAGGTCAGCGCCCGCTTGGCGCGCTCCAGCGACGTCCCTTCAAGTCCCGTGGTTCGCGATGCGATGCCCGCCATCTCCTCGAAAACGCCATTGCAGTGAAGGACCAGATCGCAGCCCGCCGCAAGGATCGAGGCCGCCTTTGTCGGGAAATCCCCAGAAAGTGCCTTCATCGAGGTGTCGTCGCTCATCAACAGCCCGTCGAAGCCGATCTCGCGGCGGATGATCTCGTCGATGACCTTGCCTGACGTGGTCGCCGGGTTGTTCGGATCGATGGCGCTGTAGACGACATGCGCCGTCATCGCCATCGGCAGATGGCTAAGCTCGCGGAAAGGGGCGAAATCATGCCGCTGCAGGTCGCTCAGGGAGGCGTCGACCACAGGCAGCTCGAAATGCGTGTCGGCAAAGGCGCGTCCATGGCCCGGAATGTGCTTCATGACCGGCAGCACGCCGCCCGACATCAGCCCTTCCGCTGCCGCGCGGCCGAGTTCGATGACCGGGCGCGGCTCCTTGCCATAGGCGCGCGCGCCGATGACGTCGCTGGCGCCCTCGATCGGCACGTCCAGCACCGGCAGGCAATCGGCCGAGATACCGTAGCGCAACAGGTCGAACGCGTGCAGCCGCGCCATCAGCCAGGCAGCGCGGGTGCCGGCATCATGGTCCTTGCGCCACAATGCGCCGAGCGCGCCGCCGGCGGGATAGTTCGGCGCCAGCGGCGGCCGCAGCCGCTGCACCCTTCCGCCTTCCTGGTCGATGAACACCAGCGCATCGGGTCGCCCGATACAGTCGCGCATTTCGGCGACCAGATCGCGGATCTGCTCCGTTTCGCCGATATTGCGCGCAAACAGGATGAAGCCCCACGGGCATTCATTGCGATAGAAACGGATTTCTTCGCGGGTCAGCGATTTCCCGGCACAGCCGAGGATCATGGATTTTGATTCGGTCATTCCACCAGTTTAGGGCTTCGCGCCGCCAAAGGGAATCTCCCCGGACGGCAAGCGCCTCAACCTCTCGCCCATCCACATGAAAAAGCCGGCGCGACCCTTGGGAACGCACCGGCTCTGATAATTGGATCCGGCCTTACCGCGACACGAAGCAGTTGCCGCCGGCAGCCTTGTAGCTGGTGCACAGATTGATCGCATCGTTGCGCGATTGCGCAGGCACCCGGACACGGTAGAAGGTGCCCTTGCCGGCGATCTCCGCCTTGACGATGTTGGCGGTGCGACCGGCGAGCACATTTCCATAGCGGCGCTGCAGGTCGGCGTAGTTGGCCTGGGCGCTTTCGACCGTCGGCTGCGAAGCGATCTGCATCGACCACGAACCGCCCGATGTCGAAGCCGTCGCCGGAATGGAGGCAACCTGGTCGGGCTTGACCTCGCCGACCACGTCGACCGGCTGGTCGGACGGGCGCTGCGGCGCTACGGCAACCGTCTGCGGCGTGTTGGCGGACTGGGTCTCAGCCTTCGGCGTGGCCGCCGACTTCACCGGCTTGACCGGCTTGGCGGTCTCGGCACTTGCCTGGTCGCTATTTGCCTGATCGGCAGGCGCCACGGTGCCGGTCTGCTCGGCATCGGCCGAAGGGGCGACGTGCTGCGGCGCCGGGTCAAGCGGCTCAGTCGCCGCAACCTGCGGCGCGGCCGGCGTCGAGTCCTCGCGGGCCACCAACGAGCCGTCGGGCTTGACCACCATGGTCCGCACCTTGCGCGGGGCGACGGCGACCGTATCGGGGTTCTTGTCGGCTTCCTGCAGCACCTGAGCGATGCGGTCCTCGGACTTTGGCACCGGCGCGACAGCCGCGTCGGGGTTGACGGCAGCGTCGGGGTTGCCGGCAGCGTCGGGGCCTGGGGCAGCATCGGTATCGTCGGGCGACAGATCGACGACGCGGCTTTCAGGCTCCTGCGCCTTCACATCGACCGGCTCTTCGGTGTTGGTGACCAGCTTCTCCTGAACCGGCTCGGCCGGCTTGGTGCCCTTGGCGACCGCATCATAAACCTTGTTGTCCTGGTTCGGCACCACGGCGCCGCCCGGATTTTCGGGCTTGACCTTGATCGGCCTGTTGTCGGCTTTGACAATGACCGGCGCATCGCTGCCGCCCTTGCCGCCGAACGACAAGGCGAAGGCGCCAAGGCCGCCGGCAATCGCAACCGCAGCAACGACCCCCGCGACCAGCAGGCCGCTCCTGCGCGGCCGTGCGGCTTCCTGCTCGGCGAGGCCCGGCACCGCCATTGCCTCGTCCAGATCCGGATCGTAGTCGAGTTCGTCGACCGCGAAATCGTCGGCCTGCGAAACCGGCTGGCTGCCGGGCAGATCGTCCATGTCGAAGCCGCCGGCGGCATCGGCGTGGTGAGCTTGCGTGGCTGCAAGCACTTCGGCTGGCCGCGCCGCATAGGCGCGCTGGTCGAGCTCGTGGCCCGAACTGAAGCTGGAACTGTAGGAATCGTCATCATAGCCGGCACTGCGTGCGGCAGTGGGCGGCGCCACTTCCACCGCGTTCATCTCGTTGAGCATGCCGGCGAATTCGGCGTCGATGTCGTCATAGGCGGCCGGCTCGTCTTGCTCGAAGCTGAGTTCTGGAATGTCGAGGTCGTCGGCAATCGCCACCACACGCTCCGGCACATCGACCGTCTCGACATCCGGCATCTCGTCATAGGCCTGAGGCGGCGCCTGGCGCGATGGCGTCGGCGCCACATAGGCAGCAGCGGCAACCGGCTGGTCGCGATAGCTTGGCGCTGCCGCCGGCGGCATGGACGGCTTTTCTGCAAAAGAAGCTTGCGGCTGCGCTGCAAAAGAAGGTTGCGGCTGCGCTGCAAAGGAAGGCTGGGCCGAGGTGGGAGTCACGCGGCTCCACGAACGCGCCGGCTCCGGCGGCGTCGAGCGCCAATCGCCAGCGACCGGTGCTGCCGTATCGTCATGACCGAGATCGATGCCCTTGGCCAGCGCCGCGTCGAAGGCGTGATCATCGAACTCGATCTCGGGCACATGGCCTTCAAGTTCGCCGGCAAGCAGATCGTCGAAATCGGAATCGTTCGCCTGGGCCTCCTGAGGAGCCGGCGCGTGTTCGTCCAGGTCCCAGTCGAGATTATCGACCGGAGCGACTGGCGTCGCGACGGACCGCTGCACCGGGGCAACCGGCTCATAAGTCCTGGTGGGCTCGATGGCGGCAGCCCTGGTGGGCTCGGTGACGACCGGAATCGGCGCGACTGGCGCCGGGCGTGGTGTGGTCATGGCGCCAAGCAGCGCGTTGAGTTCATCTTCCAACGTCCGTTCGTCAGCGACCGGAGCGGCCGGGGTCGCCATATTGGTAGGCGCCACATAGGCTGGTGCGACCGGAGCTAGCTGAACCGGAGCGGGTGCGGTCTCGGCTACCGGCTCGTGATCGGCAAGCGCATCATCGATGCTCAGATCGAAATCGCCGAATGCTTCGTGCGCAGTCTCATGAGAGGGGCTGGCCTCCACGGTCCAGGCCGGCGTCTCGTCCACTTCCGGCGCATCCATCTCAACCGGCGCGCTGACCTGCAGATCGCTGACATCCAGATCGCGCTCTTCCGGATCCTCGGCCTCAACAGGCTGAGCCTCGAAAGCCTGAGGCTCGAAATGCTCGGCTGCAAAATCCTGGGCTGCAAAATCCTGGGCTGCAAAATCC
>NZ_JAMYQZ010000084.1:0-27428 GCF_040321145.1 Mesorhizobium sp. M0514 | reverse complement strand
GCTTCTACCAGTATGATCCTTGTCTTCTCGGGCCGGATGTTGCGGAAGTCGCGCGCCAGTGTGTGCCGGCTGAGTTCGGCGATCGAGCCCGCCAGTTCGACACCGGTCGGGCCGCCGCCGATAATAGCGATCGTCATCAGCCGGGATTGCTCGACTGGATCGGTGGTCCGTTCCGCGTGCTCGAACGATAGCAGCAGCCGTGACCGGATCGTGCGCGCGTCCTCGATGGTCTTCAAACCGGGACAAACCCGAGCCCAGCTCTCCTGGCCGAAATAGAATGGCTGCGAACCGGTGGCCAAGACCAGGATGTCGTAGGGGACCGTGGTCCCATCGGCCAGCACCAGTATCCTGGCCTCGGTGCCGATCTCGGTGACATCGCCGAAGAGGACCTGAACCGAGGGATAGCGGCCCAGGATCTTGCGGATGGGCTCGGCGATATCAGGCGCCGACAAGGCGGCGGTTGCAACCTGATAGAGCAAGGGCTGGAACAGGTGGTGATTGTGGCGGTCGATGATCGTCACCCCGATTTCCGCCTTGCCGAGCGCCTTGGCAACCTCCAGACCGGCAAAGCCTCCGCCGACTACGACGACGCGCGGTGTCAGGCTCCGGCCGTGGCTGCTCTCGGTGGCGAACTGCATGCTTGATACTCCCCTATCCCTGTCCGGAAGTCATAGCCTGGCAGGAGTGCCTCGCTGCTGGCTGGAGCTACTGCTCATTCCGGCGGCATCGGTCCAGGCGAGGCATCCGGCAATGACAGGCGTCGTGCTGACCACAAGGGCGCCGCGCGCGTGAAGGGATACCAACCCGCGCCATGAGACGCGGTCGACCGCCCAGATAGTGCCGCTGGCGTCGACCCATTTGAGATGGGCGTCGGCGACTTCAACGGCCCGCATCATCGCCGCCGGTTCCATCCCGGCCCGAAAGACGATGATGGAATTGGCGGCACCGTTGAAGAACGGGCCGGCGCCGGCTGCCAATCCCGCGAGCAGGACGATGCTGGTAAGCGCTGCCGAAGCACCGCGTGCCGGTCCGCCGCGGTTGGGCAGCACCAGCACCAACACAAGCGGCACGATGCCGAAGATGACCAGCCACGCAATATCCCAGGCGAGCGGCAAGTCGCTGTTCATCTTGATCCGGTGCAGACCCAGCAGCCAGTGAAACACGACGGCATCGACGACATGCCAGACGCCGAACCCGGCGAAGGCGAGCCGCAGGATCTCCGTGGTGGTCCCGGGCCGCGCGCCGGCCGCCCTCGCGGCCACCAGCAGCACCGTGCCGGCGACGGCGAGCACATACATGAAAAGATGGAAGAGGCCGTCGGCCATGATCTGGAAGCGCAGGTCGGAACCCACCGGATCGGCGACGCCCGAGAGAAGATGATGCCATTGCAGGATCTGATGCAGGACGATGCCGTCGAAGAAACCGCCGAGCGCGAAGCCGAGCAGCAGCCAGCCGGCTCGCGTTCTCGGGTCGAGTGTCGCGGTGATCGCGTCCATGTCAGGACCACCGGCTCCAGGCCGGGGCGTTCAGTTGCCTGGGCACCGACATGTCCGGCGGCATGGGGTCATGGAAACCATGACGCGCCTCGAGCCAGAAGGCGGATATCAGCCCACCAACCACCGTCGTCAGAACCAGTGTCGCAGCAATTATCGCCAGCATGGACGTCGATCCTCAGCCGCGCAGGGTCGGCCGCGCGGAACCTAACCGCGGCTTCCGTGGAATGTTCCTACCGCCGGTTCGGTGGAGGGAACAATCAAGTTCCAGCACGGTTCGATGCTGGCGACGGACGGCTCAAGCGGAGAAGGTCATGAACGAATATACGGCGGCAGATCCGGACGGTCTCGACAGCCACCAGCCGACCGGCATCACCCGATGGCTGTTTTCGACCAACCACAAGGACATCGGCACACTCTATCTGGTCTTCGCTTTCATCGCGGGGGTGATCGGCATGCTCTTGTCGGTGAGCATGCGAATCGAGCTGCAGCAACCCGGGATCCAGTTTTTCCCCGGACTGGCGTCGATGATCTACGGTTACCAGGGCGACGCAGCGATCGACGCCGGCAAGCAGCTTTACAACGTCTTCACCACGGCCCACGCGCTGATCATGATCTTCTACACTGTGATGCCCGCCCTGATCGGCGGCTTCGCCAACTGGATGGTTCCGATCATGATCGGCGCCCCCGACATGGCCTTCCCGCGCATGAACAACATCTCGTTCTGGCTGCTGCCGCCGGCATTGATGTTGCTTTTATTGTCGATCTTCATGCCCAGCGTCCCCGGCGGCTATGGCCCTGGGACCGGCTGGTTCCTGTACCCGCCGCTGTCGACCTCCGGCCATCCCGGTCCCGCCGTGGATCTGGTCATACTGTCTCTGCACATTGCGGGCGCCTCCTCGATCCTGGGAGCCATCAACTTCATCACCACCATCTTCAATATGCGCGCGCCGGGGATGACCCTGCACAAGATGCCCCTGTTTGTGTGGTCGATCCTCATCACCGCCTTCCTGCTGCTGCTGGCTCTGCCGGTGCTGGCCGGCGCCATCACCATGCTCCTGACCGATCGCAATTTCGGAACCACGTTCTTCGCGCCGGACGGCGGAGGCGACCCGCTGCTGTACCAGCATCTCTTCTGGTTCTTCGGCCACCCGGAAGTCTACATCATGATCCTGCCGGCGTTCGGCATCGTCAGCCAGGTGATCTCGACCTTCTCGCGAAAGCCGATCTTCGGGTATCTGGGGATGGTGTACGCAATCGTGGCGATCGGGGTGATCGGCTTCGTCGTCTGGGCCCACCATATGTACACCAGCGGGATAGGCCTCGACACGCAGCGCTACTTCACCTTCGCCACGATGGTGATCGCAGTGCCGACCGGGATAAAAGTGTTCTCCTGGATTGCAACCATGTGGGGCGGTTCGGTCAGCCTGCGGACGCCGATGCTCTGGGCCCTCGGCTTCATATTCCTGTTCACCCGTAGGCGGGGTGACGGGCGTTCAACTCGCAAATGCCGGCCTCGACCGTGAACTGCACGACACATACTTCGTCGTCGCGCATTTCCACTACATACTTTCACTGGGAGCGATCTTCGGCATCTTCGCGGGCTGGTATTACTGGTTTCCGAAAATGACGGGATATCTCTACAATCCGCTTCTGGCTGGGGTCCATTTCTGGACGACCTTCGTCGGCGTGAACCTCGTCTTCTTCCCCCATCACTTCCTTGGATTGGCGGGCATGCCGCGTCGCTATGTCGACTATCCCGACGCATTCGCCGGCTGGAACATGGTGTCCTCGTATGGATCGTACCTGTCGGCCGCGAGTGTCGTGATTTTCCTCTTCGGCATCTTGGAAGCTTTCTACCGGCAAAGAGCCGCCGGCATGAACCCATGGGGGCCAGGAGCTACCACATTGGAGTGGGAGCTGACCTCTCCACCCCCTTTCCATCAATGGGACAGGCTGCCGCAAATCAGATGAGGCCGGGTTGTCGAACTCCTTTGCGCAAGCCAGCCCGGTTCGCCGCTGAGGCGAACTTCAGCCTGCTGGTGGCAGACGTTGGCTGCAGCTGAGAACCGGATCGCTATCTGAAGCTGATTAACAGCACAGCGAACAAGCTTGCGAGCGCGACTGCCCAGCAGAATAACCAATTGGCGATCAGAAGAAGCGATTTGAGCACGGTGGCATGGCAGTAATCTTCGATGATCGATTGCATTCCAAGCCGCATGTGAACGCAGCTTACGAGAATGAAGCCAATAAGGGCTGGCGCGACATAGATCGATCCTACGACGCTGAGGACGGCGTCTCGAGGCTCACCGACCAGCATTATAACGACCGCGACGATGTAAATGACAAGGATCAACAGGGCAGCAGATGTCAGCCGCTCCAGCATGAACGTTTCGGTTCCGTGTTTCGCCGATCCAAGGCCCCGCACTCGAGCTAGCGGAGTTCTGATTGAGGGTCTGTCAGCCATGGCGTTTCCCCAAAACTACTTGGTTGCCTTGCGCGCAACTCAAGCTGTTGCTGTTTCGATGCCCGGGCCGTCGGTGCCGACGGATAGTGGGCAAGCACGGTCTCCAGTCGAACAAGGCGGGCTTTGTGGGCGTTCAGTTCGTATCCTGAACGCCATCCAATTTGCCTGGGTCTGCCATCTCTGCATAGCTCGCTTTCAAGCAGCGAGATACGAAGGCGGACCGCGTCGATCTCCTTGACGAGCGCGGCCTTCACCGATTTTCGACTCTGCATGGCTGTAGTTCCGGTGCAAGGATGGTTCCAAACCTGACGCGTCTGGAAATGTTCCCGGGTGCCGAAGGCGTGCTGAAGATTAATGCCTCAGTGCTGGACCCGCACAATGGGTCGCCATGAGCTAAAGCCGGGCACTAGCTCAACGGGCGCGATGTGCCCGGCGAATGCTTGTGAAAACGAGCGAATGCCTGGCCCGCCTCGTCCCGAGAGATAAGTAGCCCTCAGAACAGCGACCGCACGTGGCCGAGATGACCAGAAGGTGTTCTTGGGCCAACATATGTTAACGGCCACTTTTGTTTCTCTCTCCTGCAAAAATATTTGGGCTGAAAGAGCCGGGAACTAACCGATCCTCCGGATGTTGCGGAGTTAGTCAGGAGAAACGGACTATGTCGGACAAAGAAATTCATCGGGGCGCCTCGCGTTTTCGCCCTATCCGCGTCGTGGACGCCCGCGTGTTTCGCGGGCCGCACCTCTATAGTATGACGCCAATGGTCCAGATTCGGATCGACCTCGGAGCCCTTGAGGCGTTCCCGACAGACAAACTGCCCGGGTTTTCCGAACAAATCGTCCGACTGTTGCCCGGCCTTGCGGGCCATGGCTGCAGCTATGGCGCCGCCGGCGGCTTCGTCCGCCGCATGCAGGAAGGAACCTGGCTCGGCCACGTCGTCGAGCATGTCGCCCTGGAACTGCAGAGCATGCTCGGTCACCGGGTGACACGAGGAAAGACACGGTCGGTCAAAGGCAGTCCCGGCACTTATAACGTCATGTTCGCCTACAAGGATGAGCTTGTCGGGCTGCTCGCCGGACGCGTCGCGCTCGAACTGGTGGACAGCCTGCTGCCGGCCAATCTGCATGGTGTCGAGGGGCTCGGCGACATTGCGGAAACGCAGGGGCCATTCGAGTTCGCAGCCAGGCTGCAGCAGCTCAAGCGTCTGGCCGCCGAGCGTGCCTTGGGGCCTACGACTGCTTCCTTGGTGCGCGAGGCCGAGAGGCGGGGCATACCCGCCGCGCGGATCGACGACAGCAGCCTCGTGCTGTTTGGTCACGGAAAGCATCAGAAGCGGATCCGCGCCAGTTGCAGCGACCTCACTTCCGAGATTGCGACCGAGATCGCCTCGGACAAGGACCTGACCAAATTCCTGCTGCAACAGGCCGGCCTGCCGGTGCCACGCGGGGAGCTGGTGCGATCGGCGCAGGACGCAGTCGCGGCGGCAGCACGGCTGGGCTACCCCGTGGTCACCAAACCACTCGATGGCAATCATGGAAGCGGCGTCAACATCGGTCTGGCAACAGAAGACGAGGTCCGCTGGGGCTTCGAACAGGCGCGAGAACACAGCCGTAGCGTTATCGTCGAGCAGCATTTCGTCGGCTCGGACCACAGGATCCTGGTGATCGGCGGAAAGGTGGTGGCGCTCGCCGAGAGGGTTCCGGCCCATGTGGTCGGCGATGGCCGGAGTTCTGTCGCCGAGCTCGTCGAGGAGACGAACCGCGACCCACGAAGGGGAGAGGGCCATTCCTCGGTATTGACCCGCATCGAGATCGACGAATGTGTCGAGCATTTCCTGTCAAAATCGCAGCTCACCCTGGCGAGCGTTCCAGCGCCGGGTCAAATGGTGCTCTTGCGGCCCACCGCCAATCTCTCCACCGGTGGGACCGCGATCGACCGAACGGAAGAAATCCATCCCGAAAACGCGCTGATCGCCAGGCGGGCGGCACAGATCGTCGGCCTCGACATTGCCGGGATCGACTTCGTCTGTCCCGACATCTCACGGCCGGTGAGCGAAACCGGCGGCGGCATCATAGAGGTGAATGCCGGTCCTGGCTTTCGCATGCATCTCGAACGTGCCCGGATGCTGGCGCACATCCTGCAGGCGAATGGGGCAACCGTCGGGCTCACCTCCACCACCGGCGTCTACTTGAACGGCGAGCGGATCATGACAGGGGACTGCTCCGGTCCGCAGAGCGCCAGGATCGTGCTGCGCGAGCCGGGTGTCGATGTGTCGCGGTGCTGGAATGTGCGCGCGGCGGCATCCTGCGCGAAGGGCTTGCCTTCGATGCATGCGATGTTGGCGCGGTTCTGAACGTCCACGGCGACCATCTCGGGCTGAGGGGCATCGACACGATCGAGGACCTGGCGGAGGTGAAATCGGTCGTGGTCGAGTCCGTCCGCCGCGGCGGATGGAGCATTCTTAATGCCGACGACGTCCACACGTCCGCAATGTCGCGAGATGCCGGCGGCAGGATCTGCTACTTCTCGCTGGCGAGCAGGAGCGAGTGGCCCGGTTTCTTGCGCAGCCACCTGGCGGAAGGCGGCCGCGCCGTGACGCGGGAGCCCAGCAGCGACGGCTGGGACATTTTCATCCACGAGGATGGGGAATCGATGTTCCTGATGAGCGTCGACGAAATTCCCGCGACCTTCGAGGGTTCGGCCGAATTCAACGTTGCCAACAGCCTGGCAGCCGTCGCTATGGCGCATTGCCACGACGT
Organism: Mesorhizobium sp. M0514; assembly: GCF_040321145.1. Classification (NCBI taxonomy): domain Bacteria; kingdom Pseudomonadati; phylum Pseudomonadota; class Alphaproteobacteria; order Hyphomicrobiales; family Phyllobacteriaceae; genus Mesorhizobium; species Mesorhizobium sp. M0514. The sequence goes on along the minus strand of NZ_JAMYQZ010000084.1, from coordinate 20,709 downwards.
TCCGGCGGCAACGATCCGGGCGGCGCTGGCGGAGTTTGGCACCTCGTTCGAGCAATCTCCCGGTCGCCTCAACGTCTTCGACGGGCATGGTTTCCGCACGATCGTCGACTATGCGCACAATCCGGAGGGGCTGAGGGCGCTCGGAAAGCTCGTTTCCCACATGAGGCGCGGCTATCAGCGCACGATCGGCCTGGTCGCCATACCGGGCGACCGCCGCGATTGCGACATCCGCGAGATGGGCGCGATCGCTTCGCGGATATTCGACGTCATCGTCTTCAAGGAGGATGAGCAGGAGCTGCGCGGCCGAGCCCCCGGAGCGATCGCCGGCTTGCTGCGGGAAGGTGCCTTGAACGCCGGCTGCGCCCCAGGCCGCATACACGCCGTCTGTCCCGAGAAGGAGGCCGTCGACGTGTGTCTCCGGCTTGCTCGGGAGAACGACCTTGTCGTGCTCACCGTCGACGACGTTGAAGCCGTGTGGCGGCAGGTAACCGGCTTCGGAGGCGCGACGCCTTCGAGGGGAGGGCCCGATCAGACCCATATTCGCCATCTGAGGGCTGGCTGATGTGGTCGCTGATCCTGCACGGCGGCGCCAAGGAGATCCATCCGCAAGAGGAGGAGGCGCATCGCAACGGATGCATCGAGGCGCTCGAGGCAGGTCGGGCCGTCCTGGCCGGCGGCGGAACGGCGGTCGATGCCGTGGAAGCTGCCGGTCGCGTCCTCGAGGCCGACCCGACATTCAATGCGGGATATGGAAGTGCCCTCAATTCGGACGGCGAGGTCGAGATGTGCGCTGGCCTGATGGAGGGCAGGGACTTCAATGTAGGTGCCGTCGCAGTGATCAAGGGCGTGCGCCATCCAATCAGTGTCGCCAAGGCCATGCTGCATGAGGAGCCGATCCTGCTGGCGTCGGAGGGGGCCCGGCGTTTCGCCGCCGACAAGCAGCTGGAACTTTGCGATCCGGCGGATTTGATCACGTCGCAGCAGCGCGACGCCTCCAGCAAGTCTGAGGCGAAGGATACGATCGGTGTGGTTGCCCTGGATCAATACGGGGACATCGCCGTGGGCACTTCGACCGGCGGACTGGACGGCAGTGCTCCCGGTCGTGTGGGGGATTCTCCGCAACCCGGCTGCGGCTATTATGCCGACAACCGGTTGGGAGCCGTCGCCTTCTCGGGAGACGGTGAGCATATCGCGCGAAAGGCTCTCGCGGCCCGTGTCATGCAGGCACTCTCGGCGCGGCAGGCATTGTCTTCGGGACAGGCTGAAGGCGGCCTGGAGCAGGTGCTGAATCCCGCGCTCAAGGAAGTCGAGGCGATCGGCGGCGAAGCCGGAGCCATCGTGCTTACCGCGACCGGCGTGTCTGGATGGGCGCATAACAGCAAGGAGTTCGCAGTCGCATTCATGACCAGCGAGGACAACCACCCACACGTTTTCCTGCGCAAGAAAGACGTGGACAAATGACCGACAAGAAGAAAAAGCGATCCTCGAACGGTAAAGCCGGAACGCTCGTCATCATCGGCGGCCACGAGGACCATGATGGCGATCGTGTCATCTTGAAGGAGGTGGCGAGCCTGGTTCCGAACGGCCGCCTGGTGCTTGCCACCATCGCGTCTCATGAGCCGGATGGCTATCTCGAGAAGTATCAGAGGTCCTTCGGTGAGCTGGGCATCAAGGATGTCATCGAGCTCTACGTCAACGACCGCCTCGAGGCAGCTCATGAAAAGAAAATAAGTGCGCTCGCAGACGTGAGTGCGGTGTTCTTCTCCGGCGGCGACCAGCTCCGGATCACCAGCCAGATCGGCGACACGCCCATCGACGAGCGGGTGCACGAAATCTATGAAGCCGGAGGCGTCATTGCCGGCACCTCCGCGGGCGCGTCGGTCATGAGCGACACGATGATGGTGAAGGGGCCGAACGCAGCGTCCTTTCGGATCGGCCACATTCGCATGGCGCCGGGACTGGGCCTGCTGCCGAACGTCATTATCGACCAGCACTTTGCGGAACGGGGCCGCATTGGGCGGCTCATCGGGGCGGTGTCGCAGAACCCGCGCGTCCTCGGCATCGGCATCGATGAAGACACGGCGATCGTGGTGAAAGGCGAGATGTTCAAGGTCATCGGCAGCGGCGCTGTCTATCTGGTCGATGCAGCCGGCGTGACGCATTCCAACATCGCGGAAGGTGAGCCTGATGCCGCCCTTTCCATCCATGATCTGAGGGTTCACGTGCTGAGCTCAGGCGATGCGTTCGATCTCGCGCTGCGACGACCGGTGGGGATTTCTTAAGACTTCGCCGCACTCAAGCTGATGGTGTGGCGCGGTCCGCGTACCGCGAAAACCGCATATATGAAGCAGTTCTCCTATTTGAAGTCGCCCAACCAGGATTGTCGCGTTGTGGCAGGCCCGGCAGGATTACAGACGGCCTCTCGTCGGCTCGAATCCCGCAAAGCTGACACCTTCGCTCGCCCGGCGTTCTGCCGGGCTAACCCCGCCGGCGACTGGCCCGAATGGCAGCAAAGGTTACCGGACGAAACCCCCATGCGTCGACGCCGACATCATGCTGGCGCGTCATCGGCTTCAGACGACCGTGCGAATGACCGTGCAGGTTTACCGATCTCTTGCCGATCTGGTTCCAGGTGCGAAAAGGATAGTGACACAGAACCAGCAAGCTGCCCTCGACAAGAAGCTCCATATAGTGGTGCACGCTCGCCCAGGCCGGGTCGCCAATGGTGGCAGCGCCATCATTGTTGCCAATTATCAGGTGCTTGGACCCGTTAAGAGACGACAGCAGTGAAGACACGGTCTCGGCTGGACCCTTGGCGAAATCGCCGAGGTGCCAGACCTCGTCGTTCGGGCCAACCGTTTCGTTCCAAAACGCAACCAGCGCCTGGTCATGCTCGACCAACGAGGCGAAGGGACGCCGGTCGAGGCGCAGAATGCGCGGATCGTTGAAATGCGTATCGGAAGTGAAGAAGATCATGCGCCGCGGCCGGCTGCGACGCGCGACCGGCGATCGCGTCTAAATGCCGGAGCGCTCTTCGGCTTCATCATCGATCCCGATCGGGGCTTCCCTGAGCATCTTGAGTGCCTCTTCCTTCGTAAGGCCGCACTTGCGCGCGAAGTAGAGCGCCTCGATCGCCTTTTCGCGATCCGCCGTGGATTTTGCGTGCTGTTTGGGCTTTTTGCCCATCGTTCTCTGCCACCTTCCGAGGCCACCAAACCATCACAGTGCCGCGTTGTTCCCGTGCATCGGCTGACCTGCCGGACTGCGCGAATGCCGATGTCGCCGGCATCCCGCGAGCCCCGGACAGCGCGTATATCAGCCGGCTCGCGACAACGGCGGAGCGACTCCAACCCCGACAGCGTGAATTCAAACGAAAGCCCGCGCCGTGGGAGGGGCCGGCGCGGGCGATCGGGCTACCGATCTTGCAGCGCGGGGGTCGACCGCTGCATGGCTCGAACTGTGCAAGCGAGCATTTGTTCCGGGCCGCATGCAAAGCATCGGCGTTTCATTGCAATTCTGGGGGACACAACCAGCATTTCGCTTCAGTCCGCCGCCGATGTGGGAGGATGAATACCGCCTTGCGCTAATTCGTCCGCCCTGGACACGAAACCAACCGCGCATTGAGCGCGTAGCTTCGGCGATTTAAAAACACCTGCACTGGAATATTTCCGGGCGCATGGAACATCTCCGGCCGCTGATGTTTAGGCCGGAATGACGATGATCTCTGTTCTTACAATGATTTACTCTCTCGCCATCTTTATCGGCGCGAAGCGGCGCAACCTCTTGGTGAATGCGAAACTCGACAGAGTTTTGCGCAATATGGCTGGCGCAGAACTGAATCAACGTGGCCAGTAAACCGCAACACCGCCGGTTCCAGTTCACAGCCAGTGTCCTCGCGGCCGCTACCTCGGTTCGGGTGGCAAGCGGCTCGGCAGGACTGCAAGGGCCGCCCCCTCTGGGCTGGCTGGTGCGTGGTCGACCCGATTTCGTCGATGAGGGCGGAGCACGCTGGCTCGAATTGGGGAGCCGCGTCCACGATCCCCGCACCGGGGCACGCACCTTAGGTCCGGCCCACGCGAGTGGCTTCGGAGGACCTATCCATGAACGATGATCATCCTATAGATTCGCTCGCCAATGCAATTCGTCATCGCAGCGCAATTTTGTTTGTGGGGGCGGGGGTATCGATCAGCGTCGGACTTCCGTCTTGGGAGAAACTCATCGAGCGAATGGCAAAGGAGCTCGGCGTCGACGATGAATTTTCCACGCGACGCGATCGTTTTCAGACCTTGGCCGAATACTATCGGATCAAGCATGGCAGTATCGGACCACTTCGCAGTTGGATGGACAGAAACTGGTCTGTCGCCAAGGAACGGATTGAGAAATCGGAATTGCACCGACTCATCGTGACGCTCGATTTTCCCGTCATCTATACGACGAACTATGACCGGAACCTGGAACTCGCTTTTGAAATCCACGGTCTAGAGTACGTGAAAGTGGCCAACGCACGGCACGTTGCGCAGGCCCGTCGAGGCGTAACGCACATCGTGAAATTTCACGGCGACTTTGACGAGGACTCTTCCCTTGTCCTCACCGAAACCGACTATCTTGACCGCCTGTCCTTCAATTCTCCCCTTGATGTCCGCTTTCGCTCCGATGCTCTCGGCAGCACGATCCTGTTCATTGGCTATAGCCTCTCCGATCCAAACATCCGGCTGCTGTTGCACCGGCTTTGGCAGACCTGGCACCGGTCTGGATATGAGAAAGATCGTCCCCCTTCGTTCATCTTCATGCCCAGCCGCAACCCTGTGGAGGAGGCCGTGCTTGGGCGCTGGGGTATTTCGGTGCTCGTTGGCGCAGGTGATGATCCTGAAGCCGGTCTGACGGACTTCCTCAGGCGTTTGGTGGAAGCGGTGGGGGTGACCTGAGGCGCGCTCCCCAGTGGACTGCAGTTGGGTTTTCTCAGGTGCGCGGTGACCGACGCACCAGGCGGTGGCCGACAGGCACCAGATCAGCGACTGTTGGAGCTAGGACTTCCACAATCAATCCCGCCGCGATCATCTTGGCGTGAAGTCGATCTCCGGCGTCAATTGCCGGCAATATGCACAAACAAGGTCAATCGTCGTTTGCACATCATCCAGGCAAACAACTTCGGACGGGGTATGCATGTAACGCAAAGGCACGGAGAGCACTCCACTTGCGACGCCGCCTCGGTTCTGCTGCATGACACGCGCGTCGGTAGGGCTTGAGCTGCCCACCGCCTGAAGCTGATAAGGTAGGCCCTCTTTCTCGGCCACCGACTTCAGCAGATTGAACACCACCGGGTTGGTGTTCGCGCCTTGAGTGATTGCCGGCCCTTTCCCAAGGTCCAGTTTGCCCTGATCCTCGGCGCGAGCGCGCGGATAGTCCATCGCCACGCCCATATCGATTGCGAGGCCGGTTCGAGGTGCGATGTTGAACGCTGAGGTCATCGCGCCTCGGGACCCAATTTCCTCTTGAACCGTACCCAGGATATAGAGGCCCACGCCGGGGTGAACGCCTCCCTCCTCGGAGAGGCAGCGCAGGACCTCGGCGCCGATGAGGAGGCCAACCTTGTTGTCGAACGCTCGTCCGACAGCAAGGTTGCCCTGTAGCGCCGCAAACTCGCCGTGGATAGTGACCGCGCTGCCGACCTCTACGACCTTCAACGCTTCCTCTCGCGAACTCGCGCCGATATCGATCCATAGTTCCATCAGCGAGGGAGTTTGAGACGTGTCAGAGGCTTTGAAGGTCTGGATTGCTTTGCGACCTACGACGCCCAGGATCGGCTCCTTGCCGTGCACCCAGACACGCTGGCCGATTTCAGTGGCAACGTCCGTTCCACCTATGGTGCTGAAGAAAAGAAAGCCGTCATCGTCGATGTAATGGACGATGAAGCCGACCTCATCCATGTGCCCGGCATACATGAAGCGCATAGACGCCTCAGGATTGATGATCGCCGTGACATTGCCCATGACGTCCGTCGTCAACCTGTGGGCATACGGACGAACATACTCGCGGAAAAGCTCCGCTACGGGTTGCTCAAAGCCGCTCGGCGACGGGGTCGCCACAATTTCCTTCAAGAACTTGAGTGATTCATCGCGCATGAAGCTGACTTTCACAGTTCACGGGTGGAGGGCCATTCGAGCATGGTCATACTCGTCGGGCTTCGCGCCAATTTTGGCCTTCTTCGGTGCGATCGCCCGCGAATTGGTCAGCCCAAGGCAGGTTGTGGAGCCAGGCTTCGCGCCGGGGGGTCCAAAGCTCGTATGCCGGGAGAAGGTCGTTTGGCGCATCATCGAGAGTGCCGATCATGATCTCGGCTTCGTCGTCGCGGAGATTCACCACGCGCGACCCGCATGCCGGACAAAAACCTCTGCCGTTGAACGCCGCAAGCTCGCCCTTACACTGGTAAGCCGACCGCGGCCACACGGCAAAGGCACTGTAGGTGCTGCCGCTGGTTCGCTTGCAATCCTGGCAATGACACAAGCCAACGCGCAACGGCGCGCCGGTAACAACATACCTCACAGACCCGCAAAGACAGCCGCCGGTCCGCTCTATCTTTTCAACCTTGCCGTTCATGGTCGCCGGAGCCATGAGTGAGGGAAGCGTGTTGGACTCGGCTCTGCCGTTTGCATCCGAGGCGTCAAGTTAATCGGCAATGTCTTCAACAAGGCCCAACTCCAAAGCTCTGGCTGCCATCAGGTAGCAGTTGGTCAAGGCATGGTCGCGCAGCTCTTCCAGCGATGTTCGAGAACCTTGGACGAGATCGGCGAACCCTTCATTCTCGAGTCGCTCTGCCGTTTCCAACAGTGCAAGTTGTTCGCGAACGATCTGAAGACAGCTTCGAATTGGCCCATTCAGAACCAAGTCTTTCTCAAGCCTTCTTTCATGAATCAGCAGGACTGCTTGCGGGCAAAGGAACCTGCAGGCTTTCGGGAAAGCGGCAAGGACCGTTACCCCGGCAGAGTAAACCGTATTCTTGCCAATGATGTAGCCGTTGCGGCCCGAGTGTTTCAGAAAAAGTTTGAACTCTAGAGCTAGACGTCGCGCGCCGTCGGCGTCGCCTCCGGGCGTGTCGATTTCAACGTAGAGATCGTCTTCGCTGGAACGCACGGCTTTCAAATCGTCCAAGGCTTTGGTGACGACAGTGTCATCAATCAAGCCGTGTATACGCAAGTTTGGATCGAACAAAAGCCGGTGAAGGTCTGGACCGGGCGGCGGCGAGACGGCGTGTTCGGCTGACTGGGGCAACAGGTCCATATAGGCATCCTCATTATGGGGGTCGAACTTAGTTGGTACCTTTTTGTTCCCTTGAGGGAGTTCGAGCGGTGGTGATCACAGCCGCGTCTCTCGGCGGCTGTGGAGCTCCCTCTTTCATTGCAGATCCTTTTCGCACCAGGCCCGGTAGAGGCACCTCAGCCGCTGGGTTGGCTCCATGAGCATGTCGCGCTGATTTCTGCACGTCCGGGACCAGTCCTGTGAGACGGTTGAACTCGACGGCCTCAATGGTTCCCGGCTGCTGCCTTGCAGACCCCGCGGTCGGGCTGTTTTTCCTGGCCGTGCCATTTTTCCGGGGAGCTGAAACAAACAGCTTTGTTGGCAGTTCTAGCGTCCGGAGCACCGGCTCCGCGCGGCGCGGCCGAGCGGCCGGGGCTGTCCGGCAGGAGGTCCAGCAATGTCTCACGATATGCAAAGACGATTTGCAATGCGCTTGATCGCGGTTGCGCTGATGCTCTCGGCCTGTGGGGTGGCGCCTGTCCGGGCTCAGGATACCCCGACCGACTTCACGGCGATCATCCAGCAGAAATTGCCGGCCGTGGTCGCGATCACGACCCGGGAGGTTGTCCAGGACCATACGACGGCGGGCGATTTTACAAGCCCGTTCGACGGCCAGGGCCTCGGACCCGTTCAGCCGCAGGTGAGGGAGGCGCTTGGCTCCGGATTTGTGATCAGTGCCGACGGCTACATCGTCACCAACAACCATGTCGTTGCCGATGCGACAGAGATCCATGTCGTATTCTCCGACAAGGAAACGGCGCCGGCGCAATTGGTCGGCCGTGACCCCGCCACCGATATAGCGGTGCTGAAGGTCGACCCGCGGCCCAACATGACCACGACCAAATGGGGTGACTCGGATGCAATGCAGCCGGGCGCATGGACAATCGCGATCGGCAGTCCCTTCGGGCTCGGAGGGACAGTCACTGTCGGCGTTCTTTCGGCCCGCTCGCGAGACATTCAAGCCGGGCCGTACGACGATTTTCTCCAGACGGACGCGTCGATCAATCGAGGCAACTCGGGCGGTCCGCTGTTCAACGCACGTGGCGAGGTGATCGGCGTCAACACCGCCATCGTCTCGCCGTCCGGCGGCAGCATCGGGATCGGATTTGCGGTGCCATCGCGCACCGCCCAGAGCATCGCCGACCAGTTGATCAGAACCGGCCGGATCGAGCGTGGCTTCATCGGGGTCCGCCTGCAGGACATCACGCCGTCGCTGGCTGAGGCCCTCGGGATGAAGGATGACAAGGGCGCGCTGGTTGCTTCGGTCGAGCCCGGCAGCCCGGCGGAGAAAGCCGGCTTGAAGCCGGGTGACGTGATCACCCGGTTCAACGGCAAGGGCATTGAGGGTGTCCATGACCTCACGCTTGCGACGGCTAGCCAGAAGCCTGGCAGCAAGGCCACTCTGACACGGAGTAACGGCGGCAAGGACCAGGAGATCGCGCTTGTCATCGGTGAGCGCAAGGATGCGGAGGTGAAGACCGGCGCTGTTCCCGACAAGAAGTCGGCGGCCGAAGGCCTCGGCCTATCCCTCAGCCCGATTCCGGATCAGGCGCGTCAGCAGCTAGGCATCAAATCAGGAACAACCGGCGTCTTCGTCGTGGAAGTGGTTCCCGATGGCCTTGCCGCCCGGAGCGGATTGCAGCCCGGCGATGTCATCATATCGGCCAACAATCGCCGCGTGACGGAGCCTTCGGATATCGTCGAGGAATGGGCGAACTCTCGCCGGCAGAGCAAGCCCATCCTGTTTCGGCTGGAAAGGCAGGGGCAGTCCGTGTTCGTGGCGGTCGCCGGGAAATGACCAGGACGGCCATGTGACTGCACCAGGATCCGCTTGCGGATCCCGCTCCAAGGGTGTCGGACCCCAGGTGCACCGGGGAAGCATCGCCGCAGAAAGTCTGCGGGATGCGCTCATCGGCCGGGTGCGCAACGCGCACTGATTCTGCAGCGCCATCGTGCTCGAAGGCGCTCGCCATCCTCAGGCAGTTTCGCGCCTTGCCGTAAGCCGTGCCTGGAGAAGGACGACGACGAGCAAAAACAGCCCGCGGATCACCGACTGCCAGTAGGCTGACAGCGAAATCCAACCCATGCCGTTTTCGAAGTTCAGGACGTTGAAAAGGATCCCGAGCAACAGCACGCCGGCCAGCGTGGTCAACACCGAGCCCGAGCCGCCGGTCAGCAGCGTCCCGCCCACGACCACGGCTGCGATGGCAAACAGCTCCCAGCCGACGCCCTCGATCGGCTGGCCTGCGCCGAACTGAGAAGCGAGGACGACGCCGGCGAGCCCGGCCAGGCACCCGCTTGCGACATAGACGAGAAATTTGACGCGGTCAGTGCGCAGCCCCATCAGCCGCGAGGCATCCTCGCCACCGCCGATGGCCAGCACCGTCCGTCCCGTGCTGGTGTAGTTCAGGACCACTGAGCCGACGGCATAGGCAACCAGGGCGATGACTGCCGGAATCGGGAAAATCCAGAAATTCCCTTGGCCGATGGCGGTGAAACCCGAATCATAAGACACCGAAACGGTCTGGTTGCCGGCCAGAAGCAGCGCCGAGCCGCTTGCGGCCAGCATGGTGGCAAGCGTGGCGATGAATGGCATCAGGTTTCCGCGCGTAACCAGGAGCGCGTTGATCAGCCCGGCTGCCAGGCCGGCGCCAACGCCCGCTGCAAGGCCTGCCGCGATGCCGTGCGGGCTCGCCAGGGCGGAAGCGACGCTGCCCAAGGCGGCGACGGAGCCGACGGACAGGTCTATGCCGCCGGTCATGATCACGAAGCACATGCCGAGCGCGACGAGCGCGAACATCGAGTTGTAGCGCAGAACGCTCATCACGTTGAAGAGGCCGAGGAAGCGGTCGTAGCGCAGGAATCCGAACAGGACGAGGGCTGCAAGCGCGATGACGACACCGTAAGTGCCGATGATGCGAACCAGTCTGGCGCTGTTCATGGATTACACCCGGTGTTGCTGCTGCAGCCAGACGGCGAATGCGATGATGCCGGCCTTGACGACGAGCGCAGCGGCGTCGGGCACGCCATTGGCGAGCAGCGTGTAGCGCACCAACTGGATGGTCAGTGCGCCCAGCAGGGTGCCGATGATTGTGGCCTTTCCGCCACTCAACAGCGTGCCGCCCACCGCGACCGCCGCGATGGCGTCGAGTTCCATGCCCAGCCCCACGAGATTGGCGTCGCTGGAGGAGTTGATCGCAATGACGACGAGACCGGCCAGCCCCGCGCACAGGCCGCTGATCGCATAGACGGCGAGCTTGATCCTCGATACGGCGATGCCGGCCAGTTCAGAGGCCTTTTCATTGCCGCCGACAGCCAGGATGCTTCGCCCGAACACCGTGCGGTGAAGGGCCCAAGCGGCCGCCGCAACCAGCACGGCCATGATGATGACCTGCGCGGGAATGCCGAGCGGGCGGGCAAGTCCGATCCACTGGAATTGCGGCACGCGGAAGGTCTGCAGATTGCCGTTGGTCATGACCTGCGCGATCCCGCGCCCGGCGATGAACAGCACGAGCGTTGCGACGATCGGTTGGATGCGGAAACGCGAGACCAACCAGCCGTTGAACAGCCCGAACAGGCCGGCGACGAGGATCGAGGCAATCATCGCGACGGCTACCGCCAGATAGATGTTTCCGACCGGGAAGATCGTGCCCATGAAGATCATCGGCGCCAATGCGCCGGAGATCGCCATCAGCGAACCAACCGACAGGTCGATGCCGCCGGTGGCGATCACCAGGGTCATCCCCACCGCGACGATCACAATCGTGCAGACCTGGGTCAGGTTGACGTTGAGTGTCTGCAGAGTCGCGAAATTGCGCGTATAGGCAAGGTTGAAGACCACCAGCAGCACAAGCGCGATCACCGTGCCGTAGCGCGCCAGGAAACCGAACACATCAAAGCGGCGGTTTCCAGCGTCGTTGGCTGCGGATGGTGTGGCCAGATCGCTCACGCTGCCTCCTTCGCCGCGCCACCATGCGCCATCGCCGCGAGCACGTCCTCCTCGTCGGCTGCCTGGCCTTCCAGTTCGGCCACCCTCACTCCTTCGCGCAGCACGAATATGCGGTCGGCTCCTTCCATCACTTCCTCGAGTTCCGAGGAGATCATCAGCACGCCGAGCCCGTCATCGGCAAGCTTGCGGATGAGGCGCTGGATCTCGGCCTTGGCCCCGACATCGATGCCGCGCGTCGGCTCATCGAGAATGAGCAGCTTCGGGTTCATTGCCAGCCAGCGGGCAAGCAGCACCTTTTGCTGGTTGCCGCCCGACAACTCGCGGACCTTCTGGTTAGGCCCCGAGCATTTGATGTCGAGTTCACGAATGAAGCGCTCGACGATCTCCTTCTGCCGGGCCTCGTTCAGGATGCCATTGCGGCTGATTTTCGGCAGCAGTGCCAGTGTTATGTTCTCCGCGACGGTCATTTCCGGCACGATGCCCTCGGCCTTGCGGTCCTCGGTGCAGAAGCCCATCCCTGCGGCGATGGCATCGGCGGCCCGTGCGGGATGGTAGGACGCGCCCTCCATCGTCATCTCGCCTGCGCTCCGGCGGTCGGCGCCGAATACGAGGCGGGCTGTTTCGGTGCGGCCGGCGCCGAGCAAGCCGGCAAAGCCGGCGATCTCGCCGCGGCGCAGGTCGAAGCTCACGTCACGGACCAACTGGCCGGCTGCCAGCCTTTGCGCGGTAAACAGCACATCACCGATCCTCGACCGATCGCGTTCGCCGAAGGCGGTCGCGTGGCCTTCGACGGCTGCGACGTCGCGGCCGAGCATGGCCGCGACCAGCTCCAGCTTGCCGATGTCGCTCATCGCCGCGCTTCGCACCGTGCGGCCGTCACGCATGATCGTGACCCGGTCGCAGACCTCGTACAACTCGTCGAGCTTGTGGCTGACGAACAGAACGGAGACGCCGTCGGCCTTGAGCTGACGGATAACGCTGAACAAGACCGAGACTTCACGCTCGTCCAGCGAGGAGGTCGGCTCATCCATGATCACGAGGCGGGCGGAAAAGCCGATGGCGCGGGCGATCGCCACCATCTGCTGCGTGGCGGTGTTGAAATCGCTGAGCGGGCGGCGCACGTCGATGCCGATCGAGAAGCGGCTGAGCAGGCGCTCGGCTTCCGCATGCATCGCGCTCCAGTCGAGCAGGCCGCGGCGGCGCTTCTCGCGTCCAAGGCAGATGTTCTCGGTGACCGAGCGCAGCGGTACGAGATTGATCTCCTGGTAGATGGTGCTGATGCCGCTGACCTGGGCCTGATGCGGAGACCCAACCTCGAACGGCTTCCGTTCGAACAGCACCTGGCCCGCATCCCGGCGGTAATAGCCGGTGAGCACCTTGATAAGTGTCGATTTGCCCGCACCGTTCTGGCCGATGAGTGCGTGGATCTCGCCCGGAAGAACCTGGAGCGAGGCATCGGCCAGGGCAGGGATGCCGGCAAAACGCTTCTGGATGTCACGCATGTCCAGGAGCAGCGCGGCTTGGTCCGGCTGAGCGGTCATCGTCAAACTCCCAAACCCTACCCGCCGGAGCGGGTAGGGCAGCTGGAAAGAGAGTGGATATCAGAACGCAATATCGAAGTCTTTCTTCGCGTTCGTGGCGTCGAAGAAGGCATCCTCGTTCTTGATGAACGGCGGGATCTTCTTGCCGGCCGCATAGTCGGCCATCGTAGCGAAGGCCTTCGGCCCGAACAGCGGGCTGCAAGCGCAGATAGCGCCGATCTTGCCGTCAATGATCGCCTGGACGCCTTCCTTCTCGCCGTCGATCGACAAGATCAGCACATCCTTGCCCGGGGTCTTGCCGGCTGCTTCCAAAGCGGCGATGGCGCCCAGCGCCATCTCATCATTGTGCGCGTAGATGATATCCGCATCAGGGTGCGCCTGAAGCAGCGTCTCGGCGACCTGCCGGCCCTTGTCACGAGCGAAGTCGCCGGACTGCGATGCCAGGATGGTGAACTGCGAGTGCTTGGCGATGAAATCGTCGAAGCCTTTCTTGCGGTCGGTAGCGGCCGAGGCTCCGGTCGTGCCTTCCAGCTCGATGATTTTCGACTTGCCATTGGCGTTCTTGACCAGCCATTCGCCGACGCGGGTCGCCTCCTCGATGAAATCCGAACCGATGAAGCAGACATAATCCTCGCCCGGCTTGGCCATGGTGTGATCAACGTCGCGGTCGACCAGAAACACCGGTATGCCGGCATCGCGCGCGGCAAGAATGACCGGCACCAGGGGCTTGTCTTCGCGGGGCGGCAGGAAGATTGCGTCGACGCCCTGCGCGATCATCGAGTTCACGTCGGAGGCCTGCTTGGCCGACGAACCGGCGGCATCCGTGTAGACCAGCTGATGGCCGAGCTTGGCGGCTTCGTCCTGCATGCTCTTGGTCTCGGCAAGGCGCCACGGATTGTTGCTTTCCGTCTGGGCGAAACCGACCTTGTACTTGTCCTTCTTGGCGAGTGGCGGGAGCGCCGCGAAGGCGCGTGAGCCGAGTGTCAGCGCGACCGCGCCGGCGGCGGAGCCAACCAGTAGTTTTCGACGGGTAATGATCATGCTCTTTCCTCCTTTATTGTCGCTTTCAGCGACTGTGTAATTTCCTCACGATCGGCCCAGACGGCTTCGGCGATGACGCCGTCGGGAAGCTGGATCAGGCGCTATGCCGCCTCCAAAATAAAGTCGGCGCAGCGGTCGCCCAGCATCATGGCGGGCGCCGCCGTATTGCCGGCATTGATGTTGGGGCAGGCCGACATGTCGGCAACCCGCAGATTGTCTATTCCGCGCACGCGCAGCGCCGCGTCCAGCACCGCCATCCGGTCGCTGTCCGAGCCCATCCGGCATGTCCCGGCCGGATGGTAGTTGGTCTTCACAAAGCGCTTGCAATGCTTTGTCATGGCTTCGTCGCTGAGATCATCCTGGCTTGGCACGGCAATGGCCTTGACCCGATCGGCGAGCGGCTTGGTCTGAAAAGCCTGCAGGAAATAACGCTGGCCGGAGATCATTTCCCTCATGTCGTCGGGATGTTTAAGGAGGTTCGGCGAAACGATCGGCATGTCCTTCGGATCCGCCGAACGCAGCCTTACGAAACCGCGCGACTTTGGCTTCACCACCACTGTCGTCACGGTAAGCCCATAGGTGTTCTCGACCAAGGTCAGGATATCGCGGTCCAGATAGACGTGCGGCACGCAGAAGGCCTGGATCGTCGGTTCGCCCTCGGGATCGGCCGGATTGACGAAGGCTCCGGCCTCCACCCCCGCTGACAGGATCGTGCCGGTGCCGAAGAGCTTGAAATGCAGGCCGTTCCTGATCATCCGCCAGCCTTGGCCCTGCCTGAAATAGCCGTATGGGCCGTTTGCGGTGGCGATGATCGGCACCTCCGGATGGTCGATCAGGTTTTCGCCGACCCCGGGCAGGTCGGCGACGCAGGAAATGCCGTGCCTGGCAAGCGCCTCGGCGGGGCCGATGCCGGACAGCATGAGCAGTTTCGGCGAGACGAGGGCACCGGACGAGACGATCACGTCGGCATCTGCATGGACGGTATGCTCGGCGCCCGACGCATCCGAATAGACGACGCCGGTGACCCGACCGTTTTCGATCAGCAGCCGGCTGACTGTGCAATTGAGTTTCAGCGTCAGCTTGGGATCATTCGTGAGCGGCTCGATGAAGGCGTAGGCGGCGCTGCTTCGCTTTCCCCGCCGGTTCATGAACTGGTAGAAGCCGACCCCGCGCTGCGACGGTCCGTTGAAGTCATGGTTGTACGGCAATCCAAGGCCTTGGACGGCCTGGACGAACCAACGGGAAACATCATCGATGTGGCCTGGATCCGAGACCAGCAGCGGACCTTCGCTGCCATGCAGTTCGCCGCCGAGGCGGTTGTTTCCCTCCATGCCGGTGAAATGCGGCAGCACCGCCTGCCAGTTCCAGCGTACGCCGGCATTGTTGCCGCGCAGCAGCTCGTCCCATTCCTCATAATCGGCCGAGCGGCCTCGCATGTAGACCTGGGCGTTGACCGAGGTGCCGCCGCCCAGCACGTTGCCTTGCGAGATTTCATGGACGCGGCCGTCGAGATGGGCCTGCGGCTCGGTGCGGTGATAGCGCATGAATTTCGAGCCGTTGATCATCTTGAAGATGCCGGGCGGCATGTCGAGCAAGGGGTGATGATGGGAATGGCCGGCCTCCAGCAGCAGGGTTCGCCGTCCCGCTTTGACAAGCCTTGCCGCCGCGACGCAGCCGGCTGCTCCGCCGCCCACCACGATATGGTCGTAGGACTGCGTCATGCTTCCGGCGCCTCACGGCTTTCGAATGTACCGCGGACATACTCCCAGGCCGCCGAGAGGTGGTTGAGCAGCGCCCGCTCGGCGCCGTCAGGATCTCGCTCAATGATGGCCGTGCAGATTTCACGATGGCTGAGGAAATTCACGCGGTTGCGCTCGGGCGACCGTGGCATGCGCATCCAATGCGGCGACAGCCAGGCGGTAAATGCCTTGTGCACGACAGGCAGCACCGGGTTTCGCGCGATGTCATAGAGCGCTGCGTGGAACGCCACGTCCGTCGCATAGAATTTCTCAGAATCCGGGATGGCCGCCTCGTTCATCGCCAGCGCCGCCCTCAGGGCTGTGACGTCATCCTTGCGGGCATGGATGGCGGCGTTGCGCGCCAGCGACGCCTCGAGGAAGACGCGCATGTCGTAGAGGTTCTTCACGCCCGCCTGGTCGCTCAGCAGATGTCCTACGATGCCGTCGAGGGCGCCGAGCGCGGCATCCAGGCCAGGCCGGCGCGCCACGGGCCGGAACCGCGGACGCGCTTCCACCAGGCCGCGGCTGGCCAGGCGCGCAATCGCCTCACGCACAACGCCCCGGCCTACACCATACTCGATCATCAGTTCGCGCTCGGCCGGCAGGTAGCTGCCGTCGCCAAGCCTTCCGGACGTGATGTCGGCCTCTATGCCGGCCACCATCGCGTCGGCCGCGCGGGCGGCGAGAATAGCCGCGGGCATCTCAGGACGCTCTTCCGTATCCAGCAAGCCTTTTTCCTCCCAGATGGTCCTGTTATTAGAAGGTAAATCGGACCAAAGCACAAGCGGATTGATGCTTTTGTAGGACCAAAAATGACTGATTGGCTTCAGAATCGCTGAAAGATGAGCCACATTGTTGCCAGTCAGCGCTGCCGGTGCAATTATGGTCCGATGAAAAAGCCTGAATGGAGCGCAGCATGAGCCGCACCGAAATCAAGGAAGCCGAGACCCGGCTGTTCCGGGTCCCACTGCGTGAGGTGATGACCGATGCCAAGCACGGCGCGCACACGCATTTCGAGCTGGTCACCGTCACGCTGAGGCTTGCCGACGGCACCGAGGGCACAGGCTACACCTACACCGGCGGCAGGGGCGGCTATGCGATCAAGGCAATGATCGATCACGACCTCGCGCCGTTCCTCAAGGCACGCGACGCAACGCAAATCGACACGATCTACGACGGCATGCTCTGGCACATCCACTATGTCGGGCGCGGCGGCATCGCTTCTTTCGCGATCTCGGCGATCGACATCGCATTATGGGACCTCAAGGGCCGGCGTAGCGGCCTGCCGCTTTGGCAGATGGCGGGCGGGGCCGGGAAGAGCGCCAAGGCCTATCGCGGCGGCATCGACCTAAACTTTACCCTCGATCAGCTTTTGGCCAGCATCGATTCCTATCTCAATGCCGGCTTCACCGGGGTGAAGATCAAGGTCGGCAAGGACGACCTGGCCGAGGATGTGGCCCGGGTGAAGGCAGTCCGCGAGCGCATCGGCCCTCATGTCACCTTTATGGTTGACGCCAACTACGCGCTCGACGTCCCGCGAGCGATCGAGGCAGCGAGAGCATTCGCCGCCTACGATCTGCTGTGGTTTGAGGAGCCCATCATACCCGACGACTATGAGGGTTACGCCAGCATTGCCAAGGCGACCGGAATGCCCCTGGCAATGGGAGAAAACCTGCATGTCATCGAGGAGTTCGAGCATGCCTTCGCTTGGTCGAATCTCGCCTACATCCAACCCGACGCCTCCAACTGCGGCGGGGTCACCGGCTGGCTGCGCGTGGCAGCGCTCTCACGCAAGGCTGGCATTCCGGTCTGCAGTCACGGGATGCAGGAACTTCATGTCAGTCTCGTTGCAGGTCAGACAAATGCCGGCTGGGTGGAGGCGCATAGTTTCGATATTGACCTTTACACCACCGAGCCGCTTAGGCTTCAGGATGGTTTGGCGATAGCACCCGACGAGCCTGGAGTGGGCGTTGTCTTCGATTGGCGCAAATTGGCGGATTTTCGCCAATAGCGCCCCCTGAACGGCGGCACGGCCGCATGCATTTTGTCCAGATCCTGCTTCCTCGTTCCGGCAACGCGGAGAGCGCTTCGCCGAGGAAGACTTCGACCGTCTGAAGAACGAACTCGCCGCCGCCGCAGCCAGCGGGCATACCACTTATCGGATGCCACACTTACATTTGTAATTGCAGCGACGCTTCACCGGCTTTAACTCACGCGATCATAGCAGCGACACGACAAATGCAGGCGGCCGCCCGAAAACGGGCAGAAGCTGCAAGCATTGGGTGCGCCTGCAGGGAGGCGGCGATGGTTGCAACGCGTACGGACACTGCACATCCGGTTATGGAGGACTTCATTCTATCACGGCACCGCTCACCGGTCCGCGAAGTTGGATTTTACGAGGCTATGAGTCAAACCCGACAAGCGATCGCCACATCGCGCGAGGTGCTGAGGCGCTTTCGCGAACGTCAGGGCGACGACACTCCTCGAGCAAAGAATACAGACCGTGGTCCTGTCGCCGTGTCAGCCTTCGATGCCGACATCATACGCGCTGCATGCCGAGATCTGATCGCGGAGATGAACGTGCCCGAGTGTCAATGGCGCGAGCTGGCGCGAAGTCTGGTGCGCGAATTCGTGGCCTGCGAGCAGACCGAAGCCGGTTTGGTCGATTGGATCGTCCGCCGGCCAGCGATGACGGAGACGGACGAGGCCGGCTGACCGGAGCCAACTGGCGGGGCGGCGAATGAGCCAGGAGTCAGTCGACCGCAATTAGCGCGAGCAAACAGGTCTCCCGGCGGACTTGTTGCGCGGGAACTGCGGTGATCCGAGGATCGGAAATTTTGGCGAGCGGCTTGGACACATCTGATCCTCCTCGTCTGTAGCGTCGCGCTCGTGTTCGCATTTGAAGCATGTAGCGAGGACTGGCCGATGGCGTGACCTTTGGTTGAGTGGAGACGAATGCGTCCAGCCTACTGTCCAAGGCACGGCGACGGCCATGTCGCGTTGCTCCCGGCCTTCGCACACAAGGGCCAGGCCGGATGCCAACCAGGCTGCATTAGGCCAGTGGGAACAATTTGCGCGGGCCGAGCTTGGGCTAGCGTCGTACAGAGGTGCAAGTATGCAAGATAATTTTGACCGAGCTTCATCCGTCGCGGAGGTTGCGGAATCCTTCGTGAGATCCCGGAGGCCGTTCTCTGTCGTATCGACTCGGGATGCGGTCACGATTGTCAGGAAACAGGCAGCTTTTTGCGAGCATACGGATGGCGAGCTTGCGGAGTTGGTGGCGGCAATTGCGGTCAGGCATGGTCGATTGGTCGCGTTCGATCTTGATCTCGACGACACAGGCTTGGAGATCGGTCGCGCAGCATAGCCAACGCCTCACGCAATGAGATAGCCACCGTCAACCGGCAGAATTGCCCCAGTGATGAACCCCGCGAGCGGAGAACACAAGAACAAGGCGGGGCCGGTCAGGTCGCCCGGCGTACCCCAGCGACCCATCGGAGTGCGTTTCATCAATTCCGCGTTGCGAACTGGATCGGCCCGTGGCGCGGCGGTCATGGCGGTCTCGATCCAGCCAGGCGCCAATGCGTTTACGCGGATGCCATCCCCGGCATAGGCGATGGCGAGCGACTTGGTAAGTTGCACGATGGCGCCCTTGGATGCGGCGTAAGCCGGGGCATGAGCCGCGCCGAAAAACGCGAACATCGAGGCGATGTTGACGATGGCGCCCCCGTTCGAGAGTGCCCCTCGGAACGCGCTCGCACTCCGCATGGAGCCGGTGAGATTGATATCGACCACCGTTTCGAAACCCTGGACAGTGAATTCGGCGGCGCGCAGGTTTACCCCTGCGCAATTTACGAGCGCTGCAACGGATGTGAACTGACTGGAATATCCTTCGACCGCAGTCATGTCCCGGACGTCGAGTACTGAATACGAGACGGCGGTGCCGTATGCACGAGCGGCCGCTACCTCGGCGGCCGTGGCCCCCGTCGCGTGGACAATTGCCCCGGCCTCGGCGAACGCCATGGCGATGCCGTTTCCGATACCTGTCGTGCCTCCGGTAATGACGACGGTCTTGCCCGCGAAGAAGGGCATGGCCCATATGGAGTCGGTCACCAATATCTCCTCGTTTCGCCTCTGTGGCGGACCGCGAACTCACCGCAGCGGAAGGCAAACGGGCGGATGTCTACCGTACGAATTGATCGACGAAATCGTCACCGAGACCCACGCTCGCATAGTGATTTCTGCACATGTCGATCTTGGTGAAAACGTCCTCGAAACCAATCTGCTTGTTATCCTTGTCCAGGTAAACCATGCAGCCGGAAATGTTGAAGAAGGTGATCATCTCGGGCACGTCGCTTGGAACCGTGAGCGTGTGGATTTCACCGGGCGGCTCGAAAACGTAAGATCCCGTCTCTGCCACCCAGTCGTGTTCAAGATAATGCCAACGCCCCTTGATCACATAGCCATGCACGGGGGCCGGATGCAGATGACGGCTTAATATCCCGGCCCGGCGTACGCGGAGCAGATTGCACCACTGCCCTTGCATTGTGTTGAGCATAAGTGGTCGGAACCACACGCCCTCCGCCTGTGGGACCCAGACACGCTCGTCTTCGGGGACGGCAGCGATCGCGATCTCTTTCGGTGCCAGGGGATGGGCGGAGCCGTTGAAGGATTGATACATAGGAACCTCTGTCGCCAATTCATTGGAGTCCATATCAGCGCGATCCTAACAACTGGGCCGAGTTCTGCCGAGGCGCAATCGGGCGCCCACGCATTGGGTAGTGTGCTGAGAGTTCTGCAAATTCGCTGAGAGGGGGCGGTCATGGCAGGCTGGTGATTGTTCACGTCACCTGATTCCCGCGAAGGAACGCCACCATGACCAAGACTGAAGTTAAGACCGCCAGCGCTGCCGTCAAAGACATTTTGCTTTCGAACCCGGATGGATTGCACGAAGTGCTCCGTGCGGTGATGCAGGAGGTGCTTGAGGCCGAGATGGACGAGGCGCTGGGTGCCTCGAAGAGCGAGCGCACGCCCGAACGGCTTGGCTATCGCTCGGGCTATTACGGCCGTACCCTTGTGACGCGGGTCGGCAAGCTCGAGCTGCGGGTTCCGCAGGACCGGGCCGGGCGCTTCTCCACCGAGC
>NZ_JAMYQZ010000083.1:0-28068 GCF_040321145.1 Mesorhizobium sp. M0514 | reverse complement strand
GGACGTTTGGGCCTGAGGGTTTGCACGACCTGCCGCGAGCCCCGCTCAATCATGGCCGGGCGACAGCTCAGGATCTGGTTGAGCGGATTGTGGCGGCCAAGGAGTTGCATCCGCTCTGGGGGCCAAAGAAGATCGTGGCGCGGCTCAGGCGCACGGCTCCCGAGTTCATGTGGCCTTCAGCCTCGACGGTCGGTGCGATCCTTGCGCGACATGGGCTTGTCAGCGCTCGCAAGCGGCCACGGCTATGTATCCGGTTCAAAGTGTTACCCATCTATCGGCTGGACACCGGCAGGCAGGTGAGGGGCAGCGTCAACGCTTGGAAAGATAAGCTATATTTCGGGGCGGCTACCAAGCCCAAGGCGATCAATCGCCGAAGATTGCGCCGCCCCTCATCCCCCTGCCGGGACCTTCTCCCCGTATAGTGACGGGGAGAAGGGGCAGATCCCAGCCTACAGTTTGCCGTTGCGTTGCTGGACCATCATGAAGGTGTCGTAATTGTACTCGGCCACCTGGGCCCACAGATAGTGCTCCTTGCGGAAGCCCTTGATCGAGTCCCAGATCTTCTTGAACGGCGCGTTGGTGGCTTCCATTTCGGTGTAGACCTCATTGGCCTTCTCGAAACAGGCGGCCATGATGTCCTGGCTGAACGGGCGCAATTTCGCGCCGCCGGCCACCAGCCGCTTCACCGCTGCAGGATTGAGAAAATCGTATTTCTGCAGCATGTTGGCATCCGCCGCCTGCGCGGCGGTGTGCACAAGCGACTTGTAGGCGGGCGACAGCTCCTCGTACTTGGCCTTGTTGAACAACAGATGGACGGTCGGGCCGCCTTCCCACCAGCCGGGATAATAGTAGTAGGGCGCGACCTTGTAGAAGCCGAGCTTCTCGTCGTCATAGGGGCCGACCCATTCGGCGGCGTCGATCGTTCCTTTTTCCAGCGCCGGATAAATGTCGCCACCGGCGATCTGCTGCGGCACGACACCCAGCTTCTGCACAACTTTGCCGGCAAAGCCGCCGATGCGCATCTTTAGGCCGGAGAGGTCGGCGACCGTGTTGATCTCCTTGCGGAACCAGCCGCCCATCTGCACGCCGGTGTTGCCGCCGGGCAGGCCGAACAGGCCTTGCGTGGCGAGAAACTCGTTGAACAGGTCGATGCCGCCGCCATGATAGTGCCAGGCATTCATGCCGCGCGCGTTGAGCGAGAACGGCACCGCCGCACCGAGCGCCCATGTCGGGTCCTTGCCCCAATAATAGTATGACACCGTGTGGCAGGCCTCGACGGTGCCGGCTGTGGTGGCGTCGGCGGCCTGCAGGCCGGGTACGAGTTCGCCGGAGGCGAAGACCTGGACCTGGAAATTGCCGTCCGTCGCCTCAGACAGCATCTTGGAGAAGACTTCGGCGCCGCCATAGATCGTATCGAGTGACTTGGGGAAAGATGACGCCAGCCGCCACGTCACTTTCGGATTGGACTGGGCGATTGCCGGTGCGGCTAGCGTCGCGGCAGCCGCCGCTGCGCCCACGCCGGTGACCCCGGCCTTGCGGATGAATGAACGACGATCCATGCAGAACCTCCCTTTTGGACCAACAAACCGACATCAGGGACGTCTCCTCACGCCCGGTATCGATTTGCCGAAACAATACACGGGCAAGGGGTCGAGTCCAGCATGGCAGCGGGATTTGACGGCGGCGCTGGCGACAAATCCGCGGGCCGGCCGGCCAGCCTGCAACTATAGTCTAACGTTCGCCGCGTGGCCCATGCGAGATGGCGAAACTTGCCATGGAAAAGCGCCTTCGGATCGCCTATTTTGCAGGCACAATAGATAATTCGCTTCGCTCCAAATGGAATCCGGACCCAAATGCACCAGCCGCTCGTCGCCATATCCACCGACGTCCGTCAGTTTGACAACTACACTTGGCATGCCGTCCCGCAGCAATATATCGAGGCAGCACTTTCCGGCGCCGGCGTGTTCCCGCTTTTGGTGCCGTCCTTCGGCGACCGGCTCGATTTCGACGAGCTGTTGTCCTCGGTCGATGGTGTCATGGTCACTGGCTCGAAGTCCAACGTGCATCCCTCGCTCTATGGCGGCGACGCCAGCGAGGCCAACGGCCCCTACGACCCGGCGCGCGATTCCACCACGCTGCCGTTGATCTGCAAGGCGATCGAGCGCGGCGTGCCGCTGCTTGCCATCTGCCGCGGCATCCAGGAGTTGAACGTGGCGCTAGGCGGCACGCTTGGCACCGAGATCCAGGAGCGCGAAGGTTCGCTGGACCATCGCGCGCCGGTGAGCGACAATCAGGACGAACGTTTCGCCATTCACCAGACCATTTCGATCAAGCCGGGCAGTTGCCTGGCCGGTGTATTCGGCGCCGGCGACATCAAGGTCAACTCGCTGCACCGCCAAGGCATCGACCGGCTCGGCTCGAAGCTGCAGGTCGAGGCGGTTGCCGGCGACGGCACGGTGGAGGCGGTTTCGGTGAAGGACGCCCGCGCCTTCGCCGTCGGCGTGCAATGGCACCCCGAATACTGGGTCAAGTCGGACGGCAACTCGGCCAAGATCTTCCGCGCCTTCGGCGATGCGGTGCGGCTGCATGCGGCGGCGAAGGCCGGTGCACGGGCGGCGGCGGAATAAATCCCGACGATCAATTGCCGGCGGATTGATCCCGTTCGCCGGTTGTCGCCAGCGAAAGCAGCGGCGTGGCCGGAGCGTAGGATTCGTAGCCGTCGCCATCCGCAACCGAGAAGGTGACGATCGGGTCGGTGCCGTCGGCGCTGAACGCGATCGTGCCGTCCTCGCCCTCACGCCAGAATTTTGCCCGCTCGATCCCCGGCAGCAACCCGCGGCAACTCGGCGCCACGGTCAACAGCGACAGGCCATCGTCAATCGCGGCGCCGCGATTAACCGCGCAGTCGCCTTCGTCGCCATTGGCGACCAGCCTGAAGGTGGTTGCCGGCCTTGCTTCATTGGCCGAACTTTCACTGCTGCCGCCGTGAAACAGCTGAAAGCCGGCGAAAAGTGCCGCTGCCGCAATCAATGCCGGAAGTTTCGTCATCTTGCACTCCGCGCCCCCCGGCGCAGATGCAGAATGATTCCAAAGCGTTAAGTCGACGTTAACGAGTGTGGCAGAGAGCCGCTCAGCTTCGTGGCTTGACTTGCGCCGTCTCCGGCACCGGGGTCAGTGGCCGGCGCTCGCTGAACCAGGATACCAGATTGTCGACGCACAGATCCGCCATGGCGCGGCGCGTGTGGTGCGAGGCCGAGCCGACATGGGGCAAAAGCGAGGTGTTGGGCGCCTCCAGCAAAGCCTTGGGCACATTCGGTTCATCGGCGAAAACATCGAGCCCGGCGGCGGCGATGGTGCCGTTGGCAAGCGCTGCGGCGAGGTCTGCCTCGTCGACCGTGCTGCCACGGCCGATGTTGACGAAAACGCCGTTGGCGCCAAGTGCAGCCAGGATTTCGGCATTGACCGCCTTCTCCGTGGAAGCGCCGCCCGGCACTACGGAAATCAGCGTATCGACCGCTTCGGCAAGGCCCTTCAGCGTCGGGTGGTATTCATAAGCCAGACCTTCGACCTTGCGCCTGTTGTGGTAGGCCACCGGCAGCCCGAACGCTTCCAGCCGGCGCGCAATGGCAAGGCCGATGCGGCCCATGCCGAAAATGCCGACATGCCGACCGCGCAAGGTCAGCCGGCTCAGCGGATAGTTGCCCTTCTTCACCCAACTGCCGTCGCGCAGCCATTTCTCGGCGTTGTAAAGTTCACGCACGGTGTTGAGCAAAAGGCCGATCGTGGTGTCGGCGACCTCCTCGGTCAAAACATCGGGGGTGTTGGTGACCATGATGTTTTTCTTGGCCGCATGGCCGGCATCGACCGAATCATAGCCGACGCCGAAGGAGGCGATGAGTTCGAGGTTGGGCAATGCATCCATCAATGCCGCATTGACGCCGGCGAAGGACGCAATGGCGCGCACGTCATGGCGCATCTCGTCGGTGACCAGGGCGGGATCGGCGCGCTCTATCTTGACCCGCTTGAAGGTGCGGTCGATGCGCTCGACCGCATGGTCGTTGAAATGTCCCGGCACCAGAACGGCGACGGTCTGCAACGCATCAGTCTTGGTCATGCACGCTCCACCGGCTTGCCGGTCGACTGGCGCACATGCAGTTCCGGCTTGATCAGTTCCTGTGACGGCCGTACCGCCTGTCCGTTCAATTTGTCGAGCAGCGCGCTGGCGGCACGGCGGCCGACCTCTCGCTGGCCATTCCAGACTGTGGTGAGCGCCGGTGTCGCGATTGCCGCCTCCTCGAGATCGTCATAGCCGGTGACCGATATGTCGGCGCCCGGCACCAGGCCGGCGCGGGCAATGCCGTTCATCAGCCCTATGGCGACGAGATCATTCCAGCAGCAGGCGGCGGTTGGCTTGTCTTTAAGCGCCAAAAACTGTCCAGCCGCCTCGAATCCGCCCTGCTTGGTGCGCGGCCCGGCGATGCGCCAGGACGGCCTGACCTCAAGCCCGGCGGCCTCCATGGCGTTGAGATAGCCCTGGTAGCGGTCGCGCCCGGTCGAGGTCTGGTCGGTGCCGCCGATCATGGCGATGCGCTTGTGCCCGAGCGAGATCAGATGATTGGTGGCAAGTGCCGTGCCATAGGCATCGTCGCCGCGAAACACCGGCACGTCGGCGCCTTCCACGCTGCGTGCGATCAGCACCGCCGGCAGGCCGTTTTCCTCGGCCATGACGATGTCAGAGGCCGGCGTGCCGATGGCCGGGGACATGATGACGCCGTCGGCGCCGAGCTGCAGCAGCGTATCGATGAAGGTGCGTTGCTTTTCCAGCTGGTCGTAGTGATTGGACAGGATGAAGGTCTGCCGGCTGCGGTCGAGTTCGCTCTCGATCGAGCGCAGGATCTCGGCGAAGAACGGGTTCATGATGTCGTGCACGACGACGCCGACAATCCCCGAGCGCGAGGTGCGCAGTGAGGCGGCGCGGCGATTGTAGATATAACCGATGGCCCGCGCGTGCTCCTTGATGCGGTCACGCGTGGCGCCTGCGACCAGCGGGCTGTCGCGCAAGGCGAGGGAGACGGTAGCCGTGGAGACGCCAAGCGCATCCGCGATCGTCGAAAGCTTGATCTTTTGTGCCAGCCCTTGGCTCCCCGAGTTTTTTAAATTTTTTAAATGCGGCGTTATGCCATCGGATTCGGAGCAAATCAAAGTTTTTTCGCCAGAGCCTCCGCCTCGACATCGACGGTCGTGCGATTGCGCAGCCGCAAACGGTGCTCGCGATGGATGATGTAAAGGCCGCTGGCGACGATGATGGCTGCACCCACCAGCGTCCAGCGGTCGGGGAACTGGTGGAAGATGATCCAGCCGGACAGGATCATCCAGACCATCTGCGAATAGGGGTACGGCGCCAGCGCCGTGGTGGTCGCCAGGCGGTAGGCCTGCACCAGCAGCCAGTGGCCGCCGGCGCCGAACACGCCCAGCATCACCAGTATGAACCAGTGCCAGCCATCCTGCGGCAGCCCATGCGAGAACGGCAGCATCGGCAGAAGCAGCACGGCCGGCGCCAGCGCCGAAAGCAGGATCAGGCTTTCCGAGGTTTCGCTGGCTGACATCCGCCGCGTCATGATGACGTAAAAACTGTTCGACAGCATCGAGCCGAGCGCGAAAAGATGGCCGATGCCGAACACGCCGATGCCCGGCCTTGTAATGACGAGCACGCCGACAAAGCCCGACAGGATTGCCAGCCAGCGCCGCCAGCCGGCCCATTCACCAAGCAGCGGTCCGGCAAGGGCGGTGATCACCATCGGCCCGAAGAAGTAGATCGAGGTGGTCTCGGCCAGTTGAAGCGTTTTGAGCGCCATGACGTTGCACATCGTCGAGCCGAACAGCAGACCGCCGCGCAGGATGTGGGCCGGCAAATTGTTGGCGCGGAAGCGCGACGGCTCGCGCCAGCCGCGCAGGAAGACGCCGACAAGCAAGACATGGACGGTGAAGCGGGCCCAGGCGACGATCAGCGCCGAGACGCCGGCCAGCACCAGATATTTGCTCGATGTGTCGAGAAAGGTGAAAAAGACATAGGTGGACAGCATGAACAGCATCGCCGCGGGCGGCGTTGCGCTTTCGTCTGATCTTGCGGGAACGTTCAAATGTCAGGCCGGGCAGGGAGGATCAACGCTTAACCTTTGCGGCAATCTCCAGCGCCCGGCAAGCCAAAAGCGACTGGCACAACAGGCGTCTGAGACAGGTTCAGCGCAGGCCGATCCGATGCCAGCTAAGGCGCTTTGCGTTCCGCTGCGACGTTCTGACATCCCGGTGCTTTGCCGTCGGATGCCACTTGCGCCTGGAGATGAAGCCACAACGCCTCGGCGACGGGTCCATGCGGTCGGTCGCGCCGGCGCACCGCCGCCAAGATCTCCGTCCGGCCGGGCAGATGTGCACCAGCGATCGAGATCAGCCTCCTATCCCGCAGTTCGTCCTCGATCAGCCATGCCGGCAGATGGCCCCAGGCCAGTCCGTGAAGGATCAGTTCCTTCTTCATCAGATGATCCGGCGCCGAGCACTGATGCGCACCGTCGATGAGGAAATAGCTCTCCGGCGATGGCCGCCGCGCCGTGTCGCGGATCACGCACTGGGTGAAGGGCCGCATCTGCTCCGGCGCAATCTCGCGGCCAGGCGCGAACGGAAGGAACCCAGGCGCCACCACCGGCACGAGGGGCACCGCGCAGAGATCGATCCGCTCGAGATGCGGATCGGAAGGATCCGCGCGATGGAAGATGAGGTCAGCCGAGCCTTCCATCAACCTTTCGAGCGGACCGCCGACCGCCTCGTACTCCAGGTGCAGGCGTGTCCCGGTGCGTTCGGCAAAGAAGCCGCTGAGCATACGCAGGATTTGCGGTCGCGGGCAGAGATCACCCATGACGACACGCAGGACCGTCTCCTCGCCGCTCGCCAACTGGCCCGCATAGGTTCGCAGATGGTCGAGCTCGCGCAATGTCAGCTGCGCTCGCGCGTGAAACTCGCGGCCCGCCTCCGTCAGCCCCACCCGATATCCGCTGCGGTCGAGAAGTGTGAGCCCGAGCAACTGCTCGAGGCGTGCGACAGCGGCGAAGACGGATGGATGCGATCGGTTCAAGGCAAGGGCGGCCGCCTGGAAGCTGCCCCCGCTTGCCACGGCGTCAAAGCACCGTAAGTCGTGGAGTTTCAGACCATTCATTATCGTAAAAACCTACTGAGATCGTCCAATCATAGTAATTTTCCTGGATAATTGCGAGGCCTAGGGTGGCTCATTCAAAGGCGGCGGGAGCATCGAACTCCTTTCGCCAGGGTGAGATGAGGACCAGATGACTGACACGCTTTATTTTACGACGGGCGACGGCTGCCGGATCGCCTGTCAGCTGGCGGGGGCCGGCCCTGTGCTTGTGCTCTCGAATTCCATTGCGACGAACCTGCATATGTGGGACCGGCAGCTAGCGGAACTTGCCGGATCTTTCCGGGTGCTGCGCTATGATCTGCGCGGCCACGGCAGTTCCGATGCTCCGGCCGGAGCCTATTCGCTTGATCGGCTGGGCCGCGACGTCCTTGAGCTGCTGGATGCGCTTCAAATCGCCCGCGTGCATTTCTGCGGGCTGTCGCTGGGCGGCTTCGTAGGGCAGTGGCTGGGTATCCATGCCTCGGAGCGCATCGAGCGTCTCATCCTTTCCAACACCTCGCCGCATCTCGGGCCGGCTTCTTACTTTGATGAGCAGATCAGGACTGTCCTTGCAGCGAGCAACATGTCGGCCACCGCGGACATGTTCATGCACAACTGGTTTCCCGCCTCGATGCTTGCCGGCCCAAACGAAACCGTCGACGCGTTCCGCGCGATGGTCCTGGCGACGCCGCCCCAAGGTCTCGCGGGATGCTTCGCCGCCGTACGCGATTGCGATCTGCGCCGGACTGTCTCCCTGATTACCGCGCCCACCCTGGTGATCGGTGGAGAAGACGACAAGGTAACGCTGGCAAGCCACAGCGAGGCGATCGCAGCCAGCATCCCCGGCGCCACGCTTACACTGCTTCCGGGCGTCCATATGCTGAACGTCGAGCGGCCGACTGAATTCATGAGCGCCGTTACACGCTTCCTGCTGAATTAGGCGTGCATGCGGGCGCCCTTGGTGATCTTGTCGACGAGTTTCTTGTCGGCACGCAGCGCGACGCCGACGATCTTGGCGTCCTCAGGCCCGAACTCGGCGAAGACCGCGCGGTTGGCCGCATCGAAGCCGGTGGCAAACATCTCCTCGACATAGGCTGACCCCGTCACGCCCCGCTCCAGCGCCTTCCGGTGGATGGAGTTGAGCGTCGGCCCATCGGCCGAAAGCACGATGACCGGCTGGATCGACAGAGGATTGTAAAGGTTGCCGGCGCGGTCGCGGTAGGGTTCGCCGATAATGGCGGGGAATTGCGCGACGATGCCGCTGGTCAGGAAGGCGGCGACGTTGAGCTTTTGCCAGACGGCGAGATCGTCCCGCAGCACGATTGCAAATTTCGTGTCGAACACCAAAATGAGGACTCCGGAGCACGCCCATGAAGGGCAGGGATAGGTGATGACGCACGATCTAGAAGGTGAGGCGACGCAGGGTCTTGAACGTTCGTGCGCGGATGAAGACCGGATCGTCTCGGCGCCTGTTACCGCTGGCATCGAGCGCATCGAGGCGCATTTCCATGGCAACGCCTTCGACCTGCACCGTCATGATACGCTTGCCATCGGCGTGACGCTTTCCGGTGTGCAGCGCTTCCACTACAGGGGCACTGTCAACCACAGCCTGCCCGGCCAGGTTATCGTGCTGCATCCCGACGAAGTGCACGATGGCGGCGCCGGGACCGAGGATGGTCTGCGCTACCGGATCCTCTATCTGGAACCCTCACTGCTGCTCGACTGCCTCGACGGCGCGCCGCTGCCTTTCGTCAGGGATGCTGTGGTCAGCGATCCTGCCTTGCGTGGCACGCTGCTTTCGGCCCTGTCGCCGCTCGATGAGGAACTGGACGAGCTGTTCGTCGCCGATTTCGTTGCGGAGCTGGCGCAGCATCTGGGGCGTCATGCGGGTCAGAAAGCAAAGCCGATGGGGAAGTCGGCCTCGCGTGCGGCAGCGCTGGCGCGCGGCTATCTCGAGGAGAATGCCGAGCGGTCCGTTCGTTCCGATGAGCTGGAAGCCGTCACCGGGCTCGACCGCTATGCGCTGTCACGCCATTTTCGCGCGACCTATTCCACCAGCCCGCATCGGTTCCTGCTGATGCGCCGGCTGCAAAAGGCAAGACGGATGATCGAGGTGGGCGAGCCGCTGGCCGAGATTGCCGTTGGCGCCGGCTTCAGCGACCAGAGCCATTTCAACAGGCATTTCAAGAAAGCATTCGGCCTGACGCCCGGCCGCTGGTCGACCCTGGTGCGCGGGCCTTCGGTAGCCGCCTAGGTCAGGAAGATCAATCGTCGATGTCGCCATCGTCGTCGACAAGCACCAGCTCCTCGTTCGACAAATTGGCCTCGATGCGGGCGAGCAGCTTGAACAGCGTCTTCTGTTCTTTCTTGTCGAGGCCCTTCAACGCCTGCTTCTCGGTCTTCTTCACCGACTTCTCGATGGCGTGGATGATCTCGCGGCCGGTGTCGGTGAGAAAGATATGCGCCTGGCGTGCATCCGCGGAAGAGGCGCGCTTTTCCAAAAAGCCCTGGGCTTGCAGCCGGTTGATGGTCTTGGTGATGGTCGGCGGGCGCACGCCGAGGCGGCCGGCGAGATTGCCGGGCGTCTGGCCGTCCTCGCGGTCGAGCGTCAGCATGATCTGGTCCTGGCCGGCATAGAAGCCGTGCGCCAGAAGCCGCGCCGCCAGCGCGGTCCTTGCCAGCCTTGCCGCCGAATGCAGCCGGCTCATCGTTGCAGTCTTGTCCGCCTTGGCCATGGTGATCCCTCTTCGGCCGTACCGGTGCGTGCAGCATAGACGCAGCCGGCCGGTTGGCAATCGACGATCAAAAAGATTCCGGCTTTCGAAACAGCTTTGCCGGCAAGCATTTGTGGTGCTCGAAATGGTGATGCCAGATGTTTATTTCAGTTAGATGACAAACGAGTTTCCGCCAAGGCGATTGCAACGGTTTGACGCGGCGCGGCTTAGCACAGGTCAACGAAGAGGCGTTCCCAGCGACACGTTGATGGTCGGCATCCCTCGCACTCGCCTCTCGGGTCTACCCATCCGCTTCGTCAATCCTGGGTCAAACACCCAGGCGGTTTGCCTCGTGCAAAAGGCCGGCACACATCCTATATCAGGCCAACAATCCCTTCTTGCGGCCCGCAATTCCGTGGCCCAGCCATTTCGAGGCAAGATATGAGCGAAGCACAGACGCAAATCCCCGTGACCGTTCTCACCGGCTATCTCGGCGCCGGCAAGACGACGCTGCTCAACCGCATCCTGTCGGAAAACCATGGCAAGCGTTATGCCGTCATCGTCAATGAATTCGGCGAGATCGGCATCGACAATGATTTGATCGTGGAATCCGACGAGGAAATCTACGAAATGAACAATGGCTGCGTCTGCTGCACGGTGCGCGGCGACCTGATCCGCGTCGTCGAAGGCCTGATGCGCCGTCCCGGCCGCTTCGACGCCATCGTCGTCGAGACCACCGGCCTCGCCGATCCTGTGCCGGTGGCGCAGACCTTCTTCATGGACGACGACGTGCGCTCCAAGACCAAACTCGACGCTGTCGTGGCCCTGGTCGACGCCAAGCACCTGCCGCTCAGGTTGAAGGATTCCAAGGAAGCCGAGGACCAGATCGCGTTTGCCGATGTTGTCGTGCTGAACAAGACCGACCTGGTGACGCCCGAAGAGCTGGCCAAGGTCGAAGCGACCATCCGCGCCATCAACCCGGCGGCCAGGATTCACCGCACCACGCGCGCCGGCGTGGCGCTGTCCGAAGTGCTCGACCGCGGCGCCTTCGACCTGTCGCGCGCATTGGAAAACGATCCGCATTTTCTCGAGGCGCACGATCATGATCACGACCACCATGATCACGACCACGATCACCACGACCATGATCACGACCATCATCATCACGATCACGCGCATCCCTCCGACATCCATGACGTGACCGTGCAGTCGGTGTCGCTGCGCGGCGCCGAGATGGACCCGAAGAAATTCTTCCCGTGGATCGAGAAGATCACTCAGATGGAAGGTCCCAACATCCTGCGGCTGAAAGGCATCATCGCGCTCAAGGGCGACGACGAGCGCTATGTCATCCAGGGCGTGCACATGATCATCGAAGGCGACCACCAGCGCGCCTGGAAAGACGGCGAAAAGCATGAGAGCCGGCTGGTGTTCATCGGCCGCGAGCTTGACGCCGAACGGCTGAAGAAGAGCTTTGACGCCTGCCAGGCGGCTTGATTTCCGGACTCTATGGCGCTAGCGCTGCCCGCTCTTCCTTCTCCCCTTGTGGGAGTAGGTGGCCTCGCGAAGCGAGGTCGGATGAGGGGTGCTCCAGCTCGGCACCGACGGCGATCCGTCCAACACCCCTCATCCGTCTCGGCGCTGCGCGCCGATCCACCTTCTCCCAAAAGGGGAGAAGGTTGACGCCAGGCCTGGCCGCCTCAGTGGCTTCCCGGGAGTGGTGACAGCTTCATTGGAATGGTCCTGATGCCCACAGTTGCTCCC
This sequence comes from Mesorhizobium sp. M0514, assembly GCF_040321145.1. Classification (NCBI taxonomy): domain Bacteria; kingdom Pseudomonadati; phylum Pseudomonadota; class Alphaproteobacteria; order Hyphomicrobiales; family Phyllobacteriaceae; genus Mesorhizobium; species Mesorhizobium sp. M0514. The sequence continues at coordinate 16,410 of NZ_JAMYQZ010000083.1, read as the reverse complement.
CTCGACCTGGAAGGTCACTGCCTTGCCGCCGTCTTCCTCGACAACGTGCCGCATTTTGCGCTGGCCGATGGGACAGTTCATAGGCTCGACAACGGCCACAAGACAATTCAGGCCAATGACGGCCTGCTCTCCACGTTCCATGACGCCGCCAACGACCGCCTGATCACCGGCGGCGAGGACGGCAAGATTTTTGCCGTTGCCGCCGGCGGCAATGTCAGCGAACTCGCCAGCGTGGGCAAGAAGTGGATCACCAGCGTCGCCGCCGGGCCGCAAGGCGCTATCGCCTATGCCACAGGCAAGACTGCCTTCGTGCGCTTTGCCGACGGCAAGACCAAAGAGTTTGCCCATCCACGTTCGGTCGAGGGGCTGGCCTTCTCCCCCAAGGGCATGCGCTTCGGCGTCGCCCGCTACAATGGCGCGACGCTGCATTTCCCGGCCGCCGAGGGCAGACCGGTGGAGCTGGAATGGGCCGGCGCCCATACCGGCGTGACCTTCTCGCCGGATGGCGCCTTCCTCGTCACCACCATGCAGGAAAACGCGCTGCATGGCTGGAAGCTCGCCGACGGCAAGCACATGCGCATGACCGGCTATCCCGGCAAGGTCAAAAGCCTGTCGTGGAGCGTGAAGGGCAAGTGGCTGGCGAGTTCCGGCGCGCCGGCGGCGATTGTCTGGCCGTTTTCGGGCAAGGACGGCCCGATGGGCAAGGCGCCGCTGGAGCTCGGCACGCGCGGCAACGCCATGGTGACATCGGTTGCCTGCCATCCGAGCCAGGATGTCGTCGCCGTCGGCTATGATGACGGCATGGTCATGGCGGTGCGCTTTACCGATGCCAAAGAGGTGCTGTTGCGCCGCCCAGGCATGGGCGCCATCACCGCGATGATGTGGGATAAGGAAGAGCGCCGGGTCGCCTTCGGCAGTGCCGCCGGCGACTGCGGCGTCATCGATATCTCGGCGTGACCTATTCGGCTCCGCACGACACCTTGCCGGTCAATTCTTTCGGCTTGCCGTCCTGTTCCGTGTCGGCGGCGTTGTCGTAGACGGCAAGCGTGTACCGGCCGCCATAGACGCCCTCGTCACTGGTCTTGGTCAGGATCGTCAGTTCGACAGAGTTGAATTTATCTCCGAGCTGATGCTCGTGGTAGATGTTCAGCCGCAACTCCTTGTCGTCCAGCCAGTACTGGGTGAGGTCTGAATCCTCGAAGACGGTCTTGCGCAGACTGTCGCCTTCCGGCCGGCCAAGTATCTCGAGATCGCCGCGAAAATTGAAGGTCGGGCCGCCCATACCTCTGGTGACCCCGGCGCCGACTTCGAATTGCACCGCTTTGTCATGGACGGAACACCAGACGCCGCCCGTTGCGGAAGCCGCAGCGGCCGACAAGAGTAGCGAAATAGCGCAGATGATCGTCCGCATTTTTCTCCCCAAACCACAAACCCGATCGCATTGGCGCCCGACTGCGCCGGAAGGTCAAGTCTACCGAACTTGCTGCTGACCCAATGCAGGGCACCAACACGGCCAATTGCGGTTGCCGTCGCCAATTGGGTAGTGTGTCGGCCGAGAGGGATTTCATGCACAGCACGAACAGTTCAAAAGCGTCCATCGGCGGTATCAGCCGGGACCGCATCGCTGCATTGCGGACAAGCGAGGCGAACACCTTCCGCAAAGCGCGGCCGAAATCGCAGGCCAAGGTCGGTAACGGCCTGCCAGGCTTCTTCGGCGGCGTGCCGATGCACTGGATGAACGACTGGCCGACGCCATTCCCGATCCTGGTCGACAGCGCCAAGGGCGCCACCATCACGGATATCGACGGCAACCGGCTCGACGATTTCTGCCTCGGTGACACCGGCTCGATGTTCGGCCATTCGCCGCCGCCGGTGGCGCGCGCCATCCGCCGCCAGGCCCGGCGCGGCCTGACCTATATGCTGCCTTCGGAAGATGCGCTGGCCATCGGGCCGCTGCTGCAAGAGCGTTTCGGTCTGCCGTTCTGGCAGATCGCCACCACCGCCACCGACGCCAACCGCTTCGCGCTGCGCGTCGCCCGCGCCGTCACCGGCCGCGAAAAGATCCTGGTCTTCAACGGCTGCTATCACGGCTCGGTCGACGAGACGATGGTCCGGATGGTCGACGGCAAGCCCGTGAATCGGCCGGGGCTGGCGGGTGAGTTTCGCGACCTGACCAAGACGGCGAAGGTCATTGAATTCAACGATGTCGCCGCGCTGCAAGCAGCGCTCAAGGACAAGGATGTCGCCTGCGTCATTGCTGAGCCGGTGCTGACCAATTCCTGCATGGTGCTGCCCGATCCGGGTTTTCACGACGCCTTGCGCAAACTGACGCGCGCGGCCGGAACGCTGCTTCTGATAGACGAGACGCACACGATTTCGACTGGACCCGGCGGCTACACCAGGAAATTCGGACTACAGCCCGACCTGTTCGTGCTGGGCAAGCCGATCGCCGGCGGCGTGCCGGCAAGCGTGTGGGGCATGAGCGACGAGGTCGCCTCGCGCTATGCCGACTACAATCGAACCAAGGAGCCGGGCTATTCCGGCATGGGCACGACGCTGTCGGCGAACCCGCTGCAGTTCGCAGCCATGCGCGCAACGCTCGAAGAGGTGATGACGCAGGAGAATTATGCCCGGATGGATCGCCTCGCCCTGCGGCTCGATGCCGGGCTGACCGGCGTCATCGATCGCTACAATCTGCCCTGGCATGTCGCCCGCGTCGGCGCCCGCGTCGAGTTCATCTGCTCCCCTGGCCCGCTCAGGAACGGCGCCGAAGCCGAGACTGCCCATGCGCCGGAGCTTGAGGCGGCTATCCATGTCGCGCTGGTCAACCAAGGCGTGCTGATCGCGCCCTTTCACAACATGATGCTGATCTCACCGGCCACCACCGGCGCCCAGGTCAACCGGCTGATCACCGCCTTCGCCACGGTTGCGGCAAGGCTGACGGCATGAGACAAGCTGCCAAGCCAAACTCGAGTACACTAATCATGACTTCACCTTCGGGCTCGACGCCCGCCGAGGCGCAAGCCTTTCTCGACGCCCATCCCGAAATCGAAGCCTTCGATATCGTCTTGACCGACGCCAACGGGGTCGGCCGCGGCAAGATCGTGCGCCGGCATGAGCTGAAAAGCATCTTCGAGGGCGGCCGCCACATGCCGATCTCGATCCTCGGCCTCGACATCACCGGCGAGGATGTGCACGAAACCGGGCTGATCTGGACGACTGGAGACGGCGATCTCAGGGCATGGCCGATCCCCGGCACGCTGGTGCCGCTTTACGGCACGAACCCGCCGCGCGGCCAGTTGCTGATGGCGATGTACCATCTCGAGGGACAGCCTATGTCGTCGGACCCACGGCTGGCGCTGGCCAGGCAGGTCGACATCTTGGCGGCCAAGGGCCTCTATCCCGCCGGCGCCTTCGAACTCGAATTTTTCCTGCTTGCCAATGAGCGTGACGCCGACGGCAAGGTAAAGCCGGCGGACGCCGTGCTCGACGGCCGCCGCTCGGCCAAGACGGAAGTCTATTCCGTCGACCATCTGCACGGCATGGAGCCGCTGTTTTCCGACATCTATGCCGCGGCCAAGGCGCAAGGCATTCCGGCCGAAACGGTGATTTCCGAATACGCGCCCGGCCAGTACGAGCTGACGCTGAATTACCGCAAGGATGTCATGCGGGCGGCCGACGACCTCGTCATGTTGAAGCGGCTGGTGCGGGCGCAGGCGCGCCGCCATGGTGTCACCGCCTGCTTCATGGCCAAGCCGATCGAAAAATATGCCGGCTCCGGCATGCATTTCCATGTTTCGCTGCAGGACAAGAACGGCCGCAACGTTTTTGCCGAAGCCGGCGGCGAAAGCTGGTCGCTGCCGCTGCTGCAGGGGCTCGGCGGGCTGATCCAGACCATGGCCGAATCGATGCTGGTGTTTGCGCCGCACGCCAATTCCTGGCGGCGCTTCGTCTCGCAGTCCTATGCGCCGGTGGCGCCGACCTGGGGCGTCAACAACCGTTCGGTGGCGCTGCGCGTGCCGGCGGGCGACGCCAAGAACCGGCGCATCGAGCACCGGCCGTCGGGCGTCGACGCCAATCCCTACCTGATCGCGGCAACGGTGCTGGCCGGCATCATCAAGGGTCTGGACGAAGGCCTCGACCCCGGCCCCGAAACCACTGGGAATGGCTATGAAGCCGCCGTCACGCGCACGACCATGCCGGTCGACTGGCGCGCCGCGATCGAGGCGGCGCGGGCCTCGAGCTTCCTGAAAGAGGCGCTTGGCGAGGATCTGCATCGCACCTTCGTGGCGATCAAGCAGTCGGAGTATCTGCGCGTCGCCCGCACCGTCAGCGAGCTGGATTACCACCTCTACCTCCATGAGGTCTGAGAGACCGCCTGGAACTCGGGCAGTCGTCCTGCTAGCCCGACGATCAGGCGGCGATTACTTTTTCGCCGCCTGCATCAAATGAGGTGGCGCTGCAGCCTTCAAGAACATATCATGAACGGATGAGCGCGCCTACCGTCCGTGAAAAGCTGGCAATCCTGTCTGACGCCGCCAAATACGATGCTTCTTGCGCCTCGTCGGGCTCGGCGAAGAAGGATTCGCTCCAATCCGGCGGTATCGGCTCCACAGAAGGCATGGGCATCTGCCATTCCTGCGCGCCGGATGGCCGCTGCATTTCGCTCCTGAAAATCCTGCTGACCAATTTCTGCATTTACGATTGCAGCTACTGCATCAACCGCTCGTCATCGAATGTGCGCCGCGCCCGCTTCAGCATCGACGAGGTGGTGAAGCTGACCATGGATTTCTACCGGCGCAACTACATCGAGGGCCTCTTCCTGTCCTCAGGAGTCATCCGCTCCCCGGACGAGACCATGGCCGAGATGGTGGAGGTGGCGCGGCGGCTGCGGCTGGACGAAAAATTCTCCGGCTATATTCATCTGAAGACCATTCCGGAAAGCTCGGCCGAACTGGTCGAGCAGGCCGGGCTCTACGCCGACCGGCTGTCTATCAACGTCGAACTGCCGACCGATGAGGGCGTCAAGAAACTGGCGCCGGAGAAGAAGCCGGAAACGATCCGCCTTTCCATGGCGAACCTGCGCCGGAAGATGGAGGAAAAAGCCGAGCCGACGCTGAGGACCAAGAAGCGCGAACGCTTTGCGCCCGGAGGTCAGTCGACGCAGATGATCGTCGGCGCCGACAAGACATCCGACGACGGCATCTTGCACACCAGTGCGCGGCTCTATGGCAGCTACCATCTGCGGCGCGTCTATTACTCCGCCTTCAGCCCGATCCCGGATTCGTCATCGTCGCTGCCGCTGCAGAAACCGCCGCTGATGCGCGAGCACCGGCTCTATCAGGCCGACTGGCTGATGCGCTTCTACGGCTTTTCGCAGCCGGAAATCCTCGCCGGCAGCAGCGACGGCATGCTCGATCTCGCCATTGACCCCAAGCTCGCCTGGGCTTTGCGCAATCGGGCGAGGTTTCCCGTCGACATCAACCGCGCCGATCGGGAAGCGCTGCTGCGGGTTCCGGGTCTGGGCACCAAGGTGGTGGCGAAGATCCTTGAAACCCGCCGCCACCGACACATGCGGCTGGAAGATGTCGGACGGATCTGCCATTCGATCGCCAAGCTGAGGCCCTTCATCATCGCCGAAGGCTGGTCGCCGGGTGGACTGACGGACAAGACCGGCTTGCGCGACACGATCGTAAAGTCCTGCGAACAACTGTCTCTGTTTTGACCATGCAGCCGGCCCAGCTCGACCTTGCCCGATACACTGTCCGGCTAGCGAGCCAGACCGATTTCGCCGGTTGGCGCGATGCGGCACGGCGTCTGGCGCTGAATGAGGTCCGACCTGAGGATATTAGTTGGGGTGTCGGGTCCGACGCCAATGATCCTCAAGATGCCTTGCCGGCGGTGCCAGAGGGCGCGCAGCTTACCGTCCCGCGCGAGTTCATCGCCCATGCCGAAACCGCCTTCTGCCACTCCGACCCCGGCCGGTTTGCCTTTCTCTACTGGATGCTTTGGCGCCTGCGCACCGAGCCGAAACTGCTGGCGATCGCATCCGATCCCGACACCAGGCGGCTCGAAGCCATGGAAAAGGCGGTGCGGCGCGACAGCCATAAGATGCATGCCTTCGTACGCTTCCGGAAGATCGGCGACGGCGAGAACGAGCGCTACGTCGCCTGGTTCGAGCCGGAGCATTTCATTGTCGAGCGCAACGCGGATTTCTTCGTCCGGCGGTTCACCGGCATGCGCTGGACCATCCTGACGCCCTATGCCTCCGCCGACTGGAACGGCGAAAGGCTGGCGATCGGGCCGGGTGCAGCCAAGGGCGATGCACCCGATCAGGACGACACCGAGGCGTTGTGGCTGACCTATTTCGAAAACATCTTCAACCCGGCGCGGCTCAAGGTGAAGGCGATGCAGAAGGAAATGCCGAAGAAATATTGGCGGAACCTTCCCGAGGCCTCGCTCATTCCAGATCTGATCGCAGGAGCGGACGAGGCCGCCAGGGATATGATTGCCAGACTGCCGACAACGCCGGCGCCGCACCACGCCAAGCTGCAGGCAAGACATTGGCCGAAGCCCGAGCCGGCCGAGGCGCCGGATGAAGACGATGCCAAGACGATTTCCGATTTGCGCGAGGCTGCAAAGGGTTGTCGTCGCTGCCCGCTCTGGCGCGACGCGACACAGACCGTGTTCGGCGAGGGGCCGGATGACGCCAAAGTGGTCTTCGTCGGCGAACAACCTGGCGATCAGGAAGATCTCGCCGGCAAACCTTTTATCGGGCCAGCGGGCAAAGTGTTCGATGCAATTCTCGATGACGCAGGCGTCGACCGGCAAAAAGTCTACGTCACCAACGCCGTCAAGCACTTCAAGTTCGAGCCGCGCGGCAAGCGCCGCATCCACTCGAAGCCAAATACCGGCGAAGTCCAGGCCTGCCGCTGGTGGATCGGCCGGGAGCTTGAGCTGATCAAGCCGGACCTCGCCGTGGCGCTTGGGGCAACGGCGGCGTTGTCGCTGCTGGGCAAGGCCATTGCTGTGACGAAAATGCGCGGCCAGGTGATCGAGCGCGAGGACGGTTTGCGCGTGTTCATCACCATCCATCCTTCCTTCATCCTGCGTATTCATGAGCCGGCGGACAAGGAGGCAGAGCGCGAGCGGTTTCTCAGCGATATGAGAGAGGTGAAGCGGCTTATGGGGTCGTGAGATGAGCGAAAGCCTCAGCGACATCGTCATCCACGGGCGGAGCAAGGAGGGAAGCGACGCAGCGCAGACCCGAGGATTCATGCCGCGACGTTTGGACGCTGCTACGGTGCAGAATTCTGCTCCGCTGCGCTCGACGGCTAACATCACGGAATGGACCCGGGGCTTCGCGACGGAGCTTCGCTCCTGCTTCGCCCACGGATGACGAAGCTGAGTGGCTTCAGCCAATCACCTACGGTCGTGAATCCAACGTTGGAAACTTCGGCCGCCACGGCCGAATTAACTGATTAGGATTGCCCTCAGATCATTCACATTCGTACCCGTCGGCCCCGGCACGAACAGATCGCCGATCGCGTTGAACGCCGTCCAGGCATTGTTGCCGGCCAGCATCGCCTTGGTGTCGATGCCGGCGGCACGCATGCGCGAGACAGTTGAGCCATCGGCAAAGGCGCCGGCATTGTCTTCCGAGCCATCGATGCCGTCGGTATCGGCGGCCAGTGCATGAATACCTTCCGCGCCGCTGATGCCGATGGCAAAGGCGAGCAGGAATTCGGAGTTGCGGCCGCCCTTGCCCCTTTTTCCGTCAACAGGGGCCCGCAAAGTCACGGTCGTCTCGCCGCCGGACAGGATCAGCACCGGCTTTTTGAACGGCCGGTTGCGCGTCGCCACTTCGCGCGCAATGGCTGCATGCACGCCACCGACCTCGCGCGCCTCGCCCTCGATGGAATCGGAGAGGATGACGGCTTCGATGCCCTGCCGTTTTGCCTCAGCGGCTGCCGCTTCCAGCGACACGCCAGCCGAGGCGATCAGGTGCACTTCATTGCGTGAAAAGCGCTGGTCATCCAGATCTGGCGCATCGGCCTCTGGCGAGTTGATGTGCGCCATGACGGCGTCGGGCAGTTTCATGCCGTAGGCCGCTATCGAGGCCAGCGCATCGGCCCGGTTGCCGGAGTCGGGCACGGTCGGGCCGGAGGCCACCAGCGCCGGGTTGTCGCCGGGAATGTCAGAGACAACCAGTGATACCAGTTTGGCCGGCCAGGCGGCAGCTGCCAGCCGGCCGCCCTTGATGGTCGAGAGATGCTTGCGGATTGTGTTCATCGCCGCGATCGGCGCGCCGGAGGCAAGCAGCGCCTCGTTGACGGCGATTTCGTCGGCGAGCGTCAGGCCGGCGGCAGGCGACGGCAGCAGCGCCGATCCTCCGCCCGATATCAGCGCCACTACCAGGTCGTCCGCAGTCAGCCCTTGCACCTTTTCGAGCAGGCGCCGCGACGCCTCAAGACCGGCAGCGTCCGGCACCGGATGTGCCGCCTCGATGATTTCGATGCGCTCGCATTTGGCGCCATAGCCGTAGCGGGTGACGACCAGCCCTTCGATTGGGCCATCCCACACCTTCTCGAACGCGGCGGCCATCTGCGCCGAGCCCTTGCCGGCGCCGATGACGATGGTGCGGCCCTTCGGCTTGGCCGGAAGGTGATCCCTGATCGTTCGTTCCGGATCGGCAGCGGCAACAGCGGCATTGAAGATCGAGATGAGAAAGGATTTTGGGTCGAGCACGGTCATAATTGGCCGCCATCCGCGGTTTGCGAGCTTCCGAAAAGCCGGCGCCGCCCCTCACCCTTACCCTCTCCCCGTATAGAGACGGGGAGAGGGGTTCGCCGGCGTTGGGGTGCTTCTCTTCTCCCCGTCACTATACGGGGAGAAGGTGCCGGCAGGCGGATGGGGGGCAGCGCTAGCGTCACGATTTATCTTCCGGCGGCAGCGCCAATTGTGTCCGATCAACGCCGAGATGATCGCACAGTGCATCGACGACGACGCCGTGGTCCTGGCGTTCCGGCAGGCCGGAGACGGCGATGACGCCGATCACGCCAGCCCCCTTTACAGTCACCGGAAACCCGCCGCCGGCCAGTACGTAATCAGCAATATCCAGCCCCTCGCCGACCTTGAAGGTGCGGTCCGGTCGCTGCTGTTCCAGCACCAGGCGATAGGTGCTCCTGAGGTAGCGCTTGACCACATTGATCTTGCGTCGTGCCCAGTCGGGGTTGGAGGCGTTTGAACCGGGCATCGCGGCATAAAACAGCGGCCGATCCCACAGCCTGATATCGACAATGATGGGCAGCTTTTCGGCCAGCGCCCGCTCGCGGATCGCCGCGCCGACCTTGAAGGCGACGGCCTCGTCGAAGGCCGGGAAGACCAGCGTCTCTTCCTGTTTCTGGATCAGAGCGATGTCGTCCGCGGCGGCCATTTTTGTTCTCCGAAATCTTCACAAATCGTGTGTACGACAAGCTCCGCCCGGTCAAGGTCTCGTCGCGGTGGTGGTCTTGCCCCGCCAGGGTCGCCCCCCACTCCTTCGAGCTTCTCTCGACACCTCTCCCCCGATCGACGGGGTAGAGGAAGGGCGCCAAGCTGTCCGAACCGGCGCCCGTCCTCCGAAGCAAAGGCTCCCTTCCTCACCCTCGGAGGGGGATAGGTGGCGCCGCGAAGCGGCGACGGAGTGGGGGAACCACTTGGCAACCAGGCGCAATCATCATCTTGTCCCGCGCGGATGATGGGTCCTAACCGGCGATTATATCACTCTTGGCAGGCCGCCCCGCGACATAGACCTCGCGCACCGCGCGGTCGTCGCCCAGCGTCTGCAGCAGGAACAGCTCCTCCGCCAGCGTCTCCACAGTCTCCATCCTCAGCCGCATCGCCGGTGTGGCGCGGGCGTCGAGCACGGTGATATCCGCGTCGGTGCCTTCATCCAGCGTGCCGACCTTCTCCGCCACAGACAGCGCCTCGGCATTGCCACGCGTTAATTGCCAGAAGGACTGGAACGGGTTCAGCTTTTCGCCAGTCAGCGCGATCACCTTGTAGCCCTCGTCCATGGTGCGCAGCATCGAATAGTTGGTGCCGCCGCCGACATCGCTGGCCGCGGCAATGCGCAGCGGCTTGTCGCGGCGCCGAAAGCGCTGGTAATCGAACAGGCCGGAGCCGAGGAACAGGTTCGAGGTCGGGCAGAACACCGCCACCGAGCCGCTGTCCGACAGCGCATCGGCCTCGCGTTCCGAGAGATGGATGCAGTGGCCGAACAGGCTCTTTGGCCCCAGCAGGCCATACTGCTCGTAGACATCGGTGTAGTCGCGCGCCTGCGGATAGAGTTTTTGCGTGAAGGCGATTTCGGCGTGGTTTTCCGACAGATGCGTCTGCATATGCAGATCGGGATGCTCGCGGCAGAGCGCGCCCGACATCTCCAACTGTTCGGGCGAAGAGGTGATGGCGAAGCGCGGCGTGATCGCATAAAGCTGGCGGCCCTTGCCGTGCCATTCCGCAATCAGCGCCTTGGTGTCGTCATAGCCCGATTGCGGTGTGTCGAGCACGCCTGCCGGCGCGTTGCGGTCCATCATCACCTTGCCGGCAATGTTGAGCATGCCGCGCGCATGCGATTCGGCAAAGAACGCCTCGGCCGAGGCCTTGTGCACCGAGCAATACGCGGCGACCGTCGTCGTGCCGTGGCGCACCATTTCATCCAAAAACAGCCGCGCGATGCGGCGGCCGTGCTGGGCATTTGCGAATTTGGTCTCTTCGGGAAAGGTGTAGGTGTTCAGCCAGTCGAGCAGTTCGGCGCCATAGGAGGCGATGACCTGCATCTGCGGAAAATGCGCGTGCGCGTCGATGAAGCCTGGCAGCAACAGATGCGGCCGATGATCGATCTTTTTCGCACCGTCGCCAGCCTGCCTTTCCACATCAGCGTAGGCGCCGGCGGCAACGATTCGGCCATCGCGGATCAGCAGGCCGCCATCCTCCTCATAGCGCCAGGCGGCATGGTCGGTGATGGCTTCGGGCAAGCGCAAAAAGCTCAGCGTGCGGCCGCGCAGAAGTGTCGAAGTCATGCTTATTTCCCTGCGCCTTCGAACCAGGCGACCAGCAGCGCCCGTTCCTTGTCGCTGATCTGGGTGACGTTGGCGGGCGGCATGGCGTGGCTGCGCCCGGCCTGCAAATAGATTTCACGCGCATGCTCGGCAATGCCGGCGTCGGTGTCGAGCATCACGCCCTTCGGCGCATGGTAGATGCCTTCATAGACCGGCTCGGCCGTATGGCACATCGAGCAGCGGCCAAGCACGGTGTCGCGCACCGCCGGGAAATGCGACGAGGCGATATAGACTTCGGCCGCGGCGGATGCCTTGGGCTCGCCGGTCAGTATTTTCGGCGCTGTCGACAGCCACATGATGATGACGAATAGCACCGCAGCCGCCATCCAGGTCCAGTGGGGGTTGCCGGCACGCTTATGCACGGTGTTGAAATCGTGCCGGATCAAGACGCCGATGATGAACACCAGCGAGGCGATGACCCAGTTGAACTCCGTCGCAAACGCCAGCGGATAGTGGTTCGACAGCATCAGGAACAGCACGGGCAGCGTCAGGTAATTATTGTGCAGCGAGCGCTGCTTGGCGATCTTGCCGTATTTCGGGTCGGGCTTGCGGCCGGCAATCAGGTCGGCGACGACGATCTTCTGGTTTGGAATGATCACCATGAAGACATTGGCCGACATGATCGTGGCGGTGATGGCGCCCAGATGCAGGAAAGCGGCGCGGCCGGTGAACAGATGCGTCAGACCCCAGGCGATGAACACCAGCACGCCATAGAGCACCAGCATCAGTCCGGTGTCACTTTTGCCGAGCGGCGAGCGGCAGAGCAGATCGTAGACTACCCAGCCGACGCCGATGGTGGCCATCGACAAAAGGATGCCGACCGGCACCGACATCGGCAGCACATTGGGGTCGATCAGGAACAAATCGGCGCCGGCATAGTAGACCACGCACAGCATGGCGAAGCCGGACAGCCAGGTGGCGTAGGATTCCCACTTGAACCAGGTCAGGTGTTCCGGCATTTCGGCCGGCGCCACCAGATATTTCTGGACGTGGTAGAAGCCGCCGCCATGCACCTGCCATTCCTCGCCGAATGCGCCGGCCGGCATGCCGGGGCGCTGGCGCAGGCCAAGGTCGAGCGCGACGAAATAGAAGGACGAGCCGATCCAGGCGATGCCGGTGACGACGTGCAGCCAGCGCACGGCGAAACTCAGCCAGTCCCAGAAAATCGCGAAATCCATCATGTGAAATCGTCCCTGCCGATCGGCTGACTTTACGGTGTGGGGCGCAAACGAAAAGAGGCGAGGTGTAGGATGACTTTCAAAAAAAAATGGAAAATACTAGGCTGACCACGTACGCCGCCAAATAAAGAGCCACGAATGGCCTATCTCGACAACATCGCCGTCTTCGTCCGCGTCGTCGAGCTTGGCAATCTCTCGGCGGCGGGCCGCGACATGCGCATTTCGCCGGCGGTCGCCTCCAACCGCATCAAGGAGCTGGAAAAACACCTCGGCGTGCGGCTGTTCAACCGCACCACACGGCAATTGATGCCGACGGAGCATGGCACGGTGTTCTACTCCGGCGCCAAGCAGGTGCTGGAGGCGATCACCGAGGCGGAAGCCGCGGTCTCGGCTCTTTCCGGCCAGCCGCGCGGCACCATCAAGGTGACCGCACCGCTCGGCCTTGGACGGCGGCTCGTGGCGTCGGGCATTCCGGATTTCCACGACAAATACCCCGATATCGAGGTGCGGCTGAGGCTCTCCGACCACAATATCGACATCATGAAGGAAGGCATCGACGTCGCCTTCAAGCTCGGCATCATCGAGGATTCCAGCCTGCGGATGCGCGGCATCATGGAATGTGAACGCGTGCTGGTGGCGGCACCGAAATATCTCGAAGCGCGCGGCGAGCCGGTGGAGCCACAGGAGCTGATCGGCAAGAAGCACGACTGCCTGATGCTGCGCTATTCCGGGGCGCGCGAATATGTCTGGACGCTGCAGACGCCGTCCGGCCCGCAGAAATTCGAGGTGCACGGCCCCTACGACACCGACGATGGCGATGTGCTGACCGGCTGGGCGCTGTCGGGCCGCGGCATCATCAACAAGCCGCGCTTCGAGGTCGAACCCTTCATCCGCGACCGGCGGCTGCAGGTCATCCTGGCCAGCACGCCGCCAACGCCGGTGCAGTTCGCCGCCGTCTATCCGCACAAGAAGCTGCAGGACCCGAAGGTGCGGCTGTTGCTCGACTTCATGGCCGAGCGTTGCCAGCGGCTGATCAAGGATTTGCTGGCCGGCAAGTGAGGGGCTGTTGGCCCAGTCGCTAGGGTTGTCTTACAAGCAGGTGACCTTAGGTTCGCATACGCTGCTCTATGATCGATGGTCCCATGCCGACTGACCAGCAAGCCACAATGCATCTTGCCGTTTCGCTCAACATTACTTCCGGGCAGCCGCTCGGGTTTAGCGACCTGGCCGGCTTTGCCAAGCAAGCGGAAGCGGCGGGGCTGGACATGATTGTCCTCGATGATTCCGCGCCGAACAGCGCCGGGTCGAGTTCTTTCGAAGCGACGACCTTGCTGGCGGCGCTGGCGACGGTGACAAGTCGGATCGGCCTTGTCGCTGCAGCCTCGACGGTGGCTCACCAGCCGTACAATCTGGCGCGCCGTTTTGCTTCGCTCGACATCATCAGCCATGGCCGCGCCGGCTGGCACGCGACCATGGCGCAGGCGCCACGGGAAGCCGCCAATTTCAGCCGGCCGGATGGATTTTCCGACGATGTGTTCCGCCGCCGCACGCAGGAATACATCGGCATCGTTCAGCGCCTGTGGCAGGGCTGGGATGCCGACGCGCTGCTGTTCGACAATATCGGCGGCCGCTTCCACGATCCCGAAAAAATGCACCTGCTCGACCACAAGGGCGAATTTTTCTCCGTGCGCGGGCCGCTGAACGTCGCGCGCTCGCCGCAGGATACGCCGGTGCTGGTGCTGTCCGGCCTGTCCGAGGCCGACCTGGATATGGCCGCCCGCACCGCCGATGTCGTCCTGCTGGACAGACCCACAAAGGACCCCAAGGCGCGCCATGACGATCTCAAGCGCCGCGTTGTGGCCTGCGGACGCGATCCGGGTGCGGTCAAGCTGCTGCTGAACGTTGGCGCAGATGTCGCTGCCAACGCGCTCGAAACATGGTTCAGCTTGCAAAGCTGCGACGGGTTCAACATCGCAATACCGCCTGCGGCGATTGACGGTTTCATCGGCCGCGTGCTGCCGGAATTGCAGCGCCGCGGCCTCGTCCGCCCGGATTATCCCGGCACCACCTTGCGCTCTCATCTCAGACTTGCCGGAGGAGCGCAATGACCCGCCAGATGAAGCTTGGCGCCTTCCTGTGGGCGACGGGCCACCACATCGCCGCCTGGCGTCACCCCAAGGCGCATGTTACTGCAGGCATCGACATCGATCATTACATCCAGCTGGCGCGCACGGCGGAAGCGGCGAAGTTCGACATGGTGTTCTGCGAGGACGCCGCCGGTCTGCGCGAAGCCAATGTCGGCATCGCCAGCCAGACCTCACGCTCGATCGGCTTCGAGCCGATCAGCCTGCTGTCCGCGCTCGCCGTGCAGACCAGCGGCATCGGCCTCGTTTCGACGGCGTCGACCAGCTACAACGAGCCCTACGGTCTGGCGCGCACCTTTCTGTCGCTCGATCATCTGAGTGGTGGCCGGGCTGGCTGGAACTTGGTGACGTCGGCCAGCCCCATCGAAGCCGCCAATTTCGGCGCGACGGGCCTGAAACCGCATGCCGACCGCTACGAGCGGGCGCGCGAATTCGCCGAGGTGGTATCAGGACTTTGGCAAGGCAGCGGCTTTCACGGTCACAACGGCCAGAGCTTTTCGGTGCGCGACTCGCTCGACCTGCCGCGCTCGCCGCAGGGCGCGCCGGTGATGGTGCAGGCCGGCGCCTCGGATGTCGGCCGCGACCTTGCCGCCCGCACCGCCGACGTCGTGTTCACGGCGGCGCAGACCCTCGAGGAAGCCAAGGCCTTTTACGACGACCTCAAGGGCCGTATGGCGGGCTATGGGCGGGAACCCGACGACATCAAGATCATGCCCGGCGTCTCCCCGGTGGTGGCAGACACCGAGGCCGAAGCGCGGGAGAAACAGGAGGAATTGCAGGCGCTGATCCCCGACGATGTCGGCGTGGCGCTACTGTCCAGCTATCTCAGCATCTCCGATCTCGGGAGCTATCCGATCGACGGACCGATGCCCGAACTGCCGGAGACCGAGGGCATGAAAAGCCGCCAGGCGCTGGTCATCCAACAATCGCGCCGCGACGGCCTGTCGATCCGCCAGCTTGCGCGCCATTTCGCCGGCGCACGTGGCCATTGGCGTATCGTCGGCACGCCGGCGCGGATCGCTGACGAATTGCAGGCGCGGTTCGAGGGCGGCGGCGCGGACGGCTTCAACGTCATGCCGTCATACTTCCCCGGCGAGCTCGATGCCTTTGCCACGCTGGTGGTGCCGGAACTGCAGCGGCGCGGACTGTTCCGTCGGGAATACGAAGGCAGCACCTTGCGAGATCATCTTGGCCTGAAGCGGTCGGATAAAAAAGATTAGCCGGCTACCTCTTGGCCTTGCCGCGCCTGCTGGCTTACCGCCGGTGCCGCGCCGTGCGCGACCAGCGCCGTCATGATCTCGGCCGCGGCCAGCGCAGCTATGACCGGTGGGCGCTTGTCCTTGACCGCATCGCCGCCGATCGGCGAGACGAGGCGGGCGAACTCAGCCTCCGTGCCCTCCGCCGATTTCAGGAACCAGTTCCTGAACGTCGCTCTCTTGGTTTTCGAGCCGATCATGCCGACATAGGCCGCGTCGTCGCGCTTCAGCGCTTCGGCGACGATGAGGAAATCCAGCGCATGGTCGTGGGTGAGGATGGCGAAGGCGGTGCCGGCGGGGGCGTTTCGCACCTCGGCCTCGGGCATCGGCGTCAGCCGCGTCTCGACGGTTTCCGGCATGCCTTCCAGCGCTTCGGCCCGCGTCTCGATGACGACACCATGCACGGGAAGAAGTGCTACCGTCGCGGCCAGCGCCCGGCCGACATGGCCGCCGCCGAAGATATAGACATGCGGCAGGTGGGCTTCCTCGGCTTCTGCGGCCGCGATCAGCTCGGCAGTAAGCGCGGCATCGACGACACGGATCAAGACTTCGACGCGCCCGCCGCAGCACTGGCCGATCTCGGGGCCTAGCGGCACGTCAAGCGTGGCGCAGACTTCGTCGAAGCCGATGCGGGCTTCTTTACCCTCCCCCTTGTGGGGAGGGTCGGTGAGCGGACGCCGTGTGGCGGCGTCAGCGAAACGGGGTGGCTTGGCACGATCGTCCGCACCCC
>NZ_JAMYQZ010000082.1:0-28521 GCF_040321145.1 Mesorhizobium sp. M0514 | reverse complement strand
AAGTGCCAGGCACCCCGCCCCGACGCTACGCGCCGACCCTCCCCATCAAAGGGAGGGTAAAGAGAGCTAGCGCAGTGCCTTCATCAGCGCGCCGACCATCACCTGCGGCCGGTAACCGAGCTTGGCGGGCGTCAACCCCAGCCGCACCACCACCAGTTGCTCCGACGGGACGATGGCGACCGTCTGGCCGTCATGGCCCTCCATCCAGTAGGTATCGTTGGGCAGGCCGGCGGCGACGCCGGCGCCGGGATTTCCTTCGTCCCCCGGGGCTTCGATCCAAAGTTGCCCCTTGCCGTAGACTTTCGAGGCCGGTGCCGGTTCGCGCATCCAGTCGACGAAACCGGCCGGCAGGATCTGGTTGCCGTTCCAGACGCCGCCCTGCAGCAGGAATTGGCCGAACCGCGCCCAGTCATGCCCGGTGGCATAGAGGTAGGATGAGCCGACAAAGGTACCCTCCTCGTCGGTTTCGAGCACCGCGCTTTGCATGCCGAGCGGCCCCAACAGCGCTGTCCTTGGCCACATCAGCGCCTTGTCCTTGTCGCCGATAGCATCCTGCCACAGCCGCGACAGCATCACCGCCGTGCCGCTCGAATAGGAAAAGACCTTGCCGACGTCGCCGGTCAGCAGCTTGGCCTCGGCGAAGCCCGCCATATCCGGTTCGAGGTAGAGCATGCGCGTCACATCGGCAACGTCGCCATAATCCTCGTTGAACTCGAGCCCGCTCGACATCGCCATCATATCGGCAAGGCTGATGGCAGCGCGGCCGTCCGCCTTCCATGAGCCGAACAGGCCCTGATTGGTCACCGCCATCTTGCCGTCCTTGACCAGCGTGCCGACGAGCGCGGCGTTGACTGTCTTGGTCATCGACCAGCCGAGCAGCGGCGTTTTCGCCGAAAAGCCCTCGCCATAACGCTCCGCAACAATGCGGCCGTTTTTGACCACCACCACGGCGCGCATGCCGATGCCGGTCATCGCCGCACCGTCGAGGATCTTGTTGATTTCGGGATTTTGCGAGGCATCGACTCGATCTCCCTCGGGCCACAGATCGCCCTTGGTGGCCACCGACGCCTCGGCAGGGATTGACGTGCGCCGTGCCTTGCCGACGTCGCCATCGGGAACCGAGGCGCAACCCAGGCCGGCGCGCGCAACGGCAACGCTCTTGCCGAGGAAGCCAAGCAGCCCGGCCGAGACGGTCCCCCTGTTCTTGTCGACCGACACCTTCATCAGCTTGAGAAGCGGATGGCCGGGCGCCTGCACGTCGATGGCAAGCACCTCATTGGGATCACGGCCGGCGATAAAAACATTGGAGCAGACAATCTTGGCGGAATAGCCGGAACCGACGCGGATCAGGTCGGGCGGAGCGATGTAGAGCCAGGCAAACAGCGCGGCTATGGCCAACACGACCAGGCCGAGCAGCCATTTGATGATCTTCACGGCGATCCGCATCTTTCCGTCCCTGCTTTTCCGCTGGCCGTGGCTTGCGGCCCGATTTATGTCATCGATTTGCCGCCATTGCTTCCGCACAATCGGTGTTCTTGTCGAGCGCCGTCAACCTGTTATCAACCATGATCGGCGATCACTGATGCATGTCGCCCAAAAGTGCGCAGCGGTTTTGGGACAACGACATGCACGAAAATAGCGTATCAGGCGATGCTGTGGGGCGATCGCCTGAGGGGCACCTGCAACGACAACCCAACAGCGACCGGCTGATTCCGGCTCGGGAAATGCGATGCGCCGTTTTGCGGCCCTCATCACGTTGACGCTGCTGGCCGCCTGCTCGACCGCCAGCGATCTCGTGCCCTCGATGTCGCCATCCAGCAGCCCGACGGTTGCCGTGCGCGCACCGCGTTTCGAAGACTCCAAGCCGCATGAATGGGATAGCGGCGCGCCCTGGAACTATGCCGTTCACGGCACCGACGTCTCCAAATACCAGACCTCGGTCGACTGGCCGACGGCCAAGGCCAGCGGCATCTCCTTCGCCTTCATCAAGGCGACCGAGGGCGGCGACCGTTTCGACGAGTATTTCAACGAGCATTGGTCGCGCACCAAGGCCAATGGCATTCCGCGCGCGGCCTACCATTTCTTCTATTTCTGCACGCCGGCCGCCACCCAGGCGCGCTGGTTCATCCAGAACGTGCCCGTCGACCGCTCGGCCATGCCGCCGGTGCTCGACATGGAGTGGAACCCGCAATCGCCGACCTGCCGGCTGCGCCCGGATTCGGCAACGGTGCGGGCCGAAATGACCACCTTTCTCGAGATGATCGAGCGGCACTATGGCAAGAAGCCGATCATCTACACCTCGGTCGACTTCTTCGACGATAACGACCTTTCGACCTTCCGCGGCTATCCCTACTGGCTGCGCTCGGTCGCCGGCCACCCCCGCCAGAAGTACGGCAGCCACCCCTTCGCCTTCTGGCAATACACCGGAACCGGTATCGTTCCCGGCATGACCGGCAAGTCCGATATCAACGTCTTCAACGGCACTGAGTCAGCCTGGAAAAAGTGGCTGCGGCAGAACACCCGTTGACACCGGCTCTGCCGCCTGCTTTTCGACGTCCCATGCGCACCTACCTGCAACCACTGGGATATTTACGCCGGAAACAGTCGAAGAGCCGCCTGCGCTCCGGGCTGCTCGCGGCCCTGCTGCTCGGCGCTACGGCGATGCCGGCGGGGGCGCAGGAATGCGGCGGCGACTTCGAAACCTGGAAGCAAGGCGTGGCGGCGGAAGCCAAGGCGGCCGGTGTCGGCGCTGTGGGCCTTGACGCACTGGAAGCCGCCACCGTCGACGACAAGGTGCTGGCGCGCGATCGCGCCCAGGGCGTCTTCGCACAGACCTTCATCCAGTTCTCCAACCGCATGATCTCGGCCTACCGGCTGAAGCAGGGCGCGGCCAATCTGAAGAAATACGCCGAAATCTTTGCGCGCGCCGACCAGCAGTTCGGTGTCCAGGCGCCGATCATCACCGCCTTCTGGGGGCTGGAGACCGATTTCGGCGCCGTACAGGGCGATTTCCACACGCTGAGCGCCTTGGTGACGCTGTCGCATGACTGCCGCCGCCCGCAGCTGTTTCGGCCGCAACTGGTGCCGCTGTTGACGCTGATCGATCGCGGTGTCGTTCCGGCCGACGTCACCGGCGCCTGGGCCGGCGAGATCGGCCAGACGCAGATCCTGCCTTCCGATTATCTGGCGCGCGGCGTCGACGGCGACGGCGACGGCATCGTCGACCTCAGGCGCAGCGTACCCGACGTAATCATGACCACGGCCAACAAGGTGCTGTCGCGCGGCTGGAAACGCGACCAGCCCTGGATCGAGGAAGTGCGCGTGCCCGAGGACATGCCTTGGGAGCAGACCGGCCGCACCAACAAGCTGCCGCTGTCGCAATGGGCCGCCTGGGGCGTCACCAACCCCGATGGCACGCCGCTGATCGACAATGGCCTGAAGGCCGGCCTGGCACTGCCGATGGGCCGCAAAGGTCCGGCCTTCCTCGCCTACGACAATTTCGACGTATATCTCGAATGGAACCAGTCCTTCACCTACGCGCTGACCGCCGCCAACTTCGCCAGCCGGCTGGCCGGGGCAAAGCAGTTCGACCCGCGCAATCCCGAAACCGGTCTCAATGGCGACCAGATGAAGGAATTGCAGACCAAGCTCGAAGCCAGGGGCTATGACGTCGGCACCGTCGACGGCATTCTGGGCACCAACACCCGCGAAGCCATCCGCAAGGAACAGATGCGGCTCAGCATGCCGGTCGACGGCTGGCCAACGCCGGAGCTTTTGGGGAAGTTGTGAAGAGAGTGAGTAGGCGTTGGGGTTGGGAGTAGAAGCTCCCCAAGCCGAATTCCCTATTCCCTACTCCTTGCCCGGACGAAGTCGACAAATGCCCGCAAAGCCGGGGGGACGTGCCTCGAACTCGGGTGATACAGGAAGAAGCCTGGAAAGCTGGGCGACCAGGGCTCTAGAAATCTCATCAGCCTGCCCGCATCGATCCACGACTGGACCTGATAGTCGATCATGTAGGCGACGCCTGCTCCACCCAGCGCCGCCTTCAGCATCAGCTCGGTGTCGTTGACAGTCAGGCTGCCCTGAACAGCAATTTCCAAAACCCGCTTGCCGCGAGAAAACTCCCACCGGTAGAGGTTGCCGCCGCCCGGCCATTGGAAGTTGATGCATTGGTGCTGGTGCAGATCCTGGGGATGACGGGGAGTTGCGCGGCCCTCAAGGTAGGCCGGGGCGGCCACCGCCGCCATCTGCAAATCGTCGCTGAGCTTGACCGCCACCATGTCCTTCTGCAGCCGCTCGCCGAGACGGATCCCGGCGTCGAACCGGCCCTCGACGATATCGGTCAGGGTATCGTCGACGATGACGGTCAGCGCGATATCAGGATAGGCGCGTTGGAAGTCGCCAAGGATCGGGCCGATGAACCGCACCGCGGCAACACGCGGCACGTTTATTCGTAGCGAACCCGCCGGCCGATCACGCGCGGCATGAATGTCCGCTACGGCGCCCTCCAGCTCTTCGAACGCAACGGCAAGGCGCGCAAACAGCGTCTCGCCAGCACCAGTGGGTGAAACACTACGCGTCGTCCGATTCAGCAACCTGACGCCGATGCGAGCCTCCAGTTGCCGGATCGACTGGCTGAGCGCCGGCGGGGAAACACGCAGCCGGGCGGCGGCGCGGACGAAACTACGCTCTTCCACGATTGCGGCGAATGCCTTGAACTCGGTGAATTCAGAACCGCGCATTGTGTATCCCTAGATTAACAAGCTAGTCAGATAATAGGCCATTATCTGATCAGTTGCAGGGCCCTATTTCTCGACTAGCGGACCCGTCAGATGAAACCGGCACGGGCCTGAATGATTGAAGGAAACGTATCATGCCCAAGTCCTTGCAAGGCAAAACCGCACTCGTCACCGGCAGTTCGCGCGGCATTGGGCGAGCCATCGCCGAAGGACTCGCCTCC
Source organism: Mesorhizobium sp. M0514 (assembly GCF_040321145.1). Taxonomy (NCBI): domain Bacteria; kingdom Pseudomonadati; phylum Pseudomonadota; class Alphaproteobacteria; order Hyphomicrobiales; family Phyllobacteriaceae; genus Mesorhizobium; species Mesorhizobium sp. M0514. The sequence goes on along the minus strand of NZ_JAMYQZ010000082.1, from coordinate 23,561 downwards.
AAGGGCGCTGCCGTCGTCGTCAACTATGTCGGCAACCACGAAGCCGCTGACGAGGTCGTGGCCGCCATCGCCGGCAAGGGAGGAAAGGCGATCGCCGTCCAGGCCGACATATCAAGCGTCTCGGATATTCATCGCCTGTTTGACGAGGCTGAGAGTGAGTTCGGCGCGGTCGACATCGTGGTTGCCAATGTCGGCGTCGCCGTCATCAAGCCTCTGACCGAGGCAACCGAAGCCGATTTCGACCATGTCTTCGGCACCAATGCCAAGGGCACGTTCTTCGTGCTTCAGGAAGCAGCGCGCCGTGTGCGAAACGGCGGCCGCATCATCGCGGTCTCCACCGGCGGCACCAAGATGTTCTTCACGCAAACGGCGCTGTATCTCGGCAGCAAGGGCGCCGTCGAACAATTCGTCCGTGTGCTCTCGCGTGAACTCGGACCGCGCGGCATCACGGTGAATGCGCTGTCGCCTGGCTTCACCGACACGGACCTGCTTCCCGAGCGCGATCGCGCCGTGGCGGCCGGCATGTCTCCATTTGGCAGGATCGGCGCGCCCCGCGACGTTGCCGATGTCGCGGTCTTCCTGGCCAGCGACGAGGCCCGCTGGCTGACCGGCGAGAATATCCAGGCCGGTGGCGGGGTCGCTTAGTCCGCCATCGTCTCCAGGCTGGCGAATCCCTGCGGCGCATCGCCTTCGTCAAACGGCGTCGTCACCTCGACAAATGTGTCGGGATAAAAACCGTTGAAGCGGGTTCTCAGCGACAGCGAATAGGCGCCGATATGGCCGATCTCGATCCAGTCGCCGGTGTCGACGGTTTCCGGCAGCCAGAACGGCCGCGACAGGATGTCGACGGAATCGCAGGTCGCGCCGCAGACCTTGAAGGGCACGATGTTCTTCTCCTCGCCATTGCGCGAACGGATCGCCGGATCGGGGATGAAGCGGGCCGGCAGTGTGATCTTGCCAGTCCAAGAATCCGACAGCGACGCCCAGATGCCGTCATTGATGTAGAGCCGCTTGCCCTTGCGCAGCAGCACCCGCACGATCAGCGACAGGCAGCGCGCCACGATCACCCGGCCGGGCTCGGCCACCAACGGGATCTGGTCGAACTGGTATTCCCTCAGGTCGCCCGACAGCCGCGACATGATCTGGCCGAGCGACGGCATCTCGATCTGCTTGCGATTGGGGTCATGGCCGTACTCGGCGGGAAAGCCGCCGCCGACATCGAGCCCCGCAATGTCGAAGGTCAGCCGGTTGCGCACCCAATCGGCGGAGGCCAGCGCCCGCTCATAGGTGTCGGGATCCTCGATCTGGCTGCCGACATGGAAGCACAGGCCGACCTTGTAGCCGGTGCGGTTGAGTCGCTCGGCGAGTTCCACAGCATAGGCCGGCCCGGCGCCGAATTTCTTTGACAGTTCATAGGCCGCCGAGCCCTTGGTCTGGATGCGCACGAACACGCTGATGGAGCCCGGATCGATGTCAAGCGCCCGCACCACCCGCGTCAGCTTGGTGATCTCGTCCTCATGGTCGAGCGAAATGACGCGGATGGCGTATTTTTCCAGCGCAAGCTTGATGTCCGACTGCGCCTTGACCGGATGCATGTAGAGCATCTCGGCGTCGGGTGAGACGGCGCGCACGGCGGCGAACTCGCCGGGCGAGGCCACATCGAAGGCGGTGACGCCGGCTTCGACCAGCGCCTTCAGCACGATCTGCTCGCCATTGGTCTTGACTGCGTAGGCGGTCTTGCCGGGAAACATGCCCATGAACTGTTTGGCATCCGCCTTCAGCACCTGCGGGCGAAAGCAGTAGACCGGATCGTCCGGCCGAAGCGCCAGCGCCGCCTCGCGGGCATTCTCGAATCGCTGCATGGACGAATCCCCTGACTTCTCGGCTGCGCACAATTAATCCAAGCTAGCGGCCAAAGAAAACAATTCTGTGTCTGGCGGGCACTGACCCAGCGGCGCACCCTCCTGGCAGCACTGTTGCCAGCAATCAGGTTTCGGGTGGCTCTTGTCGCCGGACCCGATATGCCTTCTGCCTGAGTGGCTGGCATTGATGCCGCGGGGAAGGACGTTCACGATGGCAATAGCCACGACAGCCGTGCAGCGCGGACCGATGACGCTGAGGGACTGGGGACAGCTTCTGCTGCTCGGCGCCATCTGGGGCGGCTCGTTCTTCTTTGCGCGCATCGCCGTTGCCGAAATGCACCCGCTGGTGCTGGTTCTGTTTCGCGTTGCCATTGCGGCCATTGCACTGCAGCTCTATCTCGGCATTCGCGGTCCGTCCTTCCGCCTCGCCTTCCCGCATGCCGGCCTGTTTTTCCTTTTGGCGCTCGCCAACAATGTCGTCCCGTTCTCACTGATCTTTGCCGGCCAGACCGCGCTTGGCGCCGGCGTCGCCTCGGTGCTCAATGCGACGACGCCGTTCTGGACGCTGATTCTCGCCAACGCGCTGACAGCGGACGAAAAGCTCTCCTGGAACAAGCTTGCCGGCATCGGGCTCGGCATCGCCGGCACCGCTGTCATGATCGGCCCCGGCCTGCTGGCCGGGCTCGGCGGCCCGGTCTGGGCGAAATTCGCGCTGATCGGCGCCTCGCTGTCATACGCCGTCGCGCTGATGATTGCCCGCCGCTTCAAGGGCGTGCCCTCGCCGGTCATCGCCACCGGACAATTGACGGCGTCGACCATCATCATGATCCCGGTGGTGCTGCTCACCTATGGCCCGGCCGGCCTGTTCTCGGCCTCGCCGCCGGTCTGGACGGCGGTGCTGGCGCTGGCGCTGCTCTCCACCGCCTTCGCCTACATCCTCTATTTCAACCTCGTCGCCTCGGCCGGCGCCACCAACGCCTCGCTGGTCACCCTCATCGTCCCGGCCAGCGCCATCCTGCTCGGCCTCCTGTTCCTCGGCGAGCGGCTCGCTCTGTTCGAGTTCTACGGTATGGCACTGATCGCGCTTGGCCTGGTGACGATCGACGGGCGGTTGTTTGGTCGGCGCTAATGCCTGTCGACCAAAAGTGCGCAGCGGTTTTGGAACAACGACGCGCTTTAGGTCTGGTAGCGCTGCCATGCCTCGCTTTCGCCACGGCCGCGTCACAATTTATTCACAGGCTGCCAGCGGCTTTTGCCGAAGAGTTTCAAGGCTTAACGACAGGTGGCAGGTCGCAAATTCCACAATCGCGTCGCATTGCAGCATATTTTCCGCTTGCCTGTGGCACAAATGCCCCTAGACTCCACCCATAGCTCTTGAAGAGGAGACTATGACATGGGACTTACGAGGCCAATCAACGCATTGATGATCTGTGCTGCATTTGCCTTCATTGGCGCCCTTATCATAGGTGTTCTTCCGTAACCGCCGGAGCGGAAGAACAGCAGCAATAGCCCACAAATTCGAAAGGCCGGGTGTTTCGCCCGGCCTTTTGCATTTCAGATTTCATACCACGATGAAGCTCAGGCGGCGGCGGATCCAGCTGCCTCTGTTTCATGGGAGCGGATGCCGATCATATGGCAGATGGCAAACACCAGGTCGGCCCGGTTCATGGTGTAGAAATGGAAGTCGCTGACGCCGCGCTCGACGAGATCGAGCACCTGCTCGGCCGCCACGGCAGACGCCACGAGCGCATGCGTCTGCGGATCGTTGTGCAGCCCTTCGAAACGCTCGGCCAGCCATGCCGGCACCAGCGCGCCGCAGCGCGCCGAGAAATTGGCGACCTGGGTGAAATTGTGCACCGGCAGGATGCCAGGCACGATCGGGATGTAGATGCCGGCACGGCGCGCCTTCTCGACATAACGCTCGTAGAGATCGTTGTCGAAGAAGAACTGGGTGATCGCCCGCGTCGCGCCATTATCCGCCTTGCGCTTCAGCATGTCGAAGTCGGTGGCGAAGTCGGGGCTTTCCGGATGCTTTTCGGGATAGGCCGAGACCGAGATGTCGAAATCGCCGGCGTCCTTCAGCGCTCCGACAAGTTCGGCGCCATTGGCATAGCCATCGGGATGCGGCCGGTAGGCCGTACCGACACCCGCCGCCGGATCGCCGCGCAACGCAACGAAGCGCTTCACGCCCATGTCGGCGAATTCGCGGACGACGGCGTCGACCTCATGGCGGGCGGCGTCGACGCAGGTCATGTGCGCCGCCGGCGTCAGCGTCGTCTCGTTCAGGATGCGCTTGATCGTGCGGGCCGTGCGCTCACGCGTCGAACCGCCGGCGCCATAGGTCACCGAGACGAATCTCGGCTTCAGCGGCTCCAGCCTGGTGACGGTGTCCCAGAGCCTGGCTTCCATCTCGTCGGTCTTCGGCGGGAAGAACTCGAAGGAGACGCGGACCTTGTCGCCAATGTCGGGACGGCGGGAAAAGCGGAACTGGTTCATCAGGCGATTTCCCCCATAGGGTACGCTTTGGTGGGTTGGGTGTCATTTGAAGGCTCGGCCATCAGCATGCGGCGGTCGCGGCCGAGCCACAGCTTGACGGTGAGCCTGGCTTCGTTGCCGCCGCGCGGCTCGAATTCCTGGGCATCCTCGAGATCGAGCCCGGCATCGGCAAACCATTCGGAGATCTGGCGGTCGGAAAAGCCCAGCCTGACATGCGCATGCTGGTCGCGCAGGAATTCCAGTGCATGCGGCGCGAAATCGACGATCACCAGCCGGCCCGACGGGCGCAGCAGCCTTGCCGCCTCGCGGATGGCGCGGGCGGGATCGTCCAGATAGTGCAGCACCTGATGGATGGTGACGAGGTCGAAGGCGTCGCGCTCGACCGGCGGCGCGAAAATGTCGCCTTGGCGGACCTGGGCATTGGCGATGCCTGCCTTGTCGAGATTGGCCCGCGCCACCGTCAGCATTTCGCGCGACATGTCGATGCCGACACCGCGCCGGTAGAGCGGCGAAAATATCTCCAGCAGCCGCCCGGTACCGGTGCCGAGGTCTAGCATCGACTGGAATGGCCGCTTGCCGACCAGCTTGAGGAGTGCGGCTTCCACCGCGCGGTCCGGCACATGCAGCGAGCGGATGTGATCCCAGCTGGCGGCGTTCTCGGAGAAATACTCGGCGGCACGGTCCTGGCGCTTGCGCTTGACCGATGCCAACCGCTCGAGATCGCGCTCGACCTGTGGATCGGCGCCGCGAATGCCAGAGACCAGCCCCATGACGAAGTCGCGCGCGGAATCCGTATCCGACAGCCGGAAGAAGGCCCAGGAGCCCTCCTGGTAGCGGCCGATCAACCCGGCCTCCAGCAGCAGCTTCAAATGCCGCGACACCCGCGGTTGCGACTGGCTGAGGATCTCGGTGAGGTCGGACACGGTGAGATCGCCGCGCGACAGCAGCGCCAGGATGCGCAGCCGGCTCGATTCGGCCGCAGCCTTCAACGTATCCACCATCGTATCGAGCGAAACATGCATCGGCGCGTTCTCGTTGAAAAAGATATAAACATATGTTTATGTCAGCTTTGACGACATGGCAAGGCCTATGTCGCTTCCTGACAAGAAAATGCCGCACACATGGTCCCCGCCTGAGAGAACCGCTTTTCCCTGACGATCGGCTGGAAACTTGTGCTAGGGCGAAAGCCATGTTCGAGACGCGCGACGGCGAAAAGCTCCTGCAGACCGACCCGGCTGACATGCCGGCGGATGGCCATATCGTGTTCATCGGCCGCATCGCCTCGCCGTGGACATCCAGGCAAACCTGCCCGAAGAACATGCGCGCGGCGCGCGAGACAGGACAGGCGGCCACCGTTCTCATCGACCCACCCTATCGCGACGGCCTGCTTGCGCTGGAGCGGGCCAGCCACATCGTCATCCTGTCCTGGCTGCATCACGCGCCGCGGGCACTGATTGTCCAGAGACCCCGCCATGCGGCTGAGCCGAAAGGCGTTTTCTCGCTGCGCTCCCCTGCCCGGCCGAACCCAGTCGGGCTGCATATCGCCGGCCTGATCGCCGTCGACATCGACCACGGCCGCATCGCCATCGACGCCATCGATGTGCTCGACGGCACCCCGGTGATCGACATCAAGCCCTATTTCGCCTCGACCGACGCCTTTCCCGAGGCGACCATTGCCGGGCGTGACGAAAAATGAGCGCGCCCACCGGCCGCCGCCGCGCCATCGCCAAGGCGCTGACCGCACTGCTGCCCCTGGCGCCCTATGCCGATATGGAGAAAATCCGCACCGAGGCCGGCGCCGTGCACATGAAGACGCTGCCGCCGGGCATCGCGGTCTGGCTGGCGACGATCGCCCATATCAGGCACGGCCATACCGACTATGAAAAGCTGCTGGCCGAGGGCTATGACCGCGACTCGGCGCGGTTCTTCGTCATCGAGCAAACAAACATGGTGCTGACCCGTTGGCGCGCCACGCGCCTGCTCGATGCAGAGGACGAAGAGGAATAACTTCAGCTACCGTCGCTTCAATACGGCAACCGCATTGTAGGGCTGGCCGTCGGCCTGGCCAACCCAGGTCCAGGACAGGTTCCCTTTGAAAAATCGGACGGTGATGCCGCCACCGTCGATGCACTTGTCCTGGCCGTAGCTGATGTTTTCCCGGTATTCCGCCGAACTGTCGTCGCGAGAAATCTGGGTCAACGATCCGCCGCAGCCGAGCGACGGATAGTCGATCGACGCGGCGCCATCGCCGATTGTCATTGCGATCGCCCAATCGGCGCCGGCAGCACCGGCCGGACTTTGATGACCGCTGCCGGTCCAGACGCCGTTGAGCCCCGCCGCGTTGACCACGCAAGGCACGTTCTGAAAGATCGGCGTCAGCTCGCTGCCCGTCTTCTCGCAACGATAGGTCTGGCCGTTCTGGCACAGCGCCTCGCCCTCGCGAGCGCATTGCGCGAAGGCATGGCCAGTGACGAAGACGAGGAAAATTGCAAAGCTGATGGTCCGAAAAGATCTGCCCATTTTGCCCCTCCCGGCCGGATATTTTCAAGCCGGACCATAGGGCATATCGAATGTGCTACCTAGGACAAACAGCGATGGTTGGGTGGCCCTATGCCGCCTGCAGGGGACCACTAGCTTGAATCTGCCGCATCAAGCCGAAGGGACCAATCGCCATGAACCGAAGCGCAGCAGCCGGTAGCATTGTGCCATTGCCGGCTTTGTCGGATCGCCATATCGATCCGCATTCCTATCCCGACGGCATCGCCTTTCTCGATGGTCAGTATCTGCCGATGTCGCAAGCCAAGATCTCGGTGCTGGATTGGGGCTTTCTGCATTCCGACGCCACCTACGACACCGTGCATGTCTGGGACGGGAGCTTCTTCCGACTCGACCTGCATCTCGACCGCTTCTTCGCCGGCTTGCAAAAACTGCGCATGACGATCCCGTCCGACCGCGATGGTGTGGCCGAGATTCTGCACAATTGCGTGGCGCTGTCGGGCCATCGCGCCGCCTATGTCGAAATGCTGTGCACACGCGGCGCCTCGCCGACCTTCAGCCGCGATCCGCGCCAGGCGGTCAACCGCTTCATGGCCTTCGCAGTTCCCTTCGGCTCGGTCGCCAATGCCGAGCAGTTGCGGCGCGGCCTGCATGTCGCCATTAGCGACAAGGTGCGCATTCCGCCGGTCTCGATCGATCCGGCGATCAAGAACTACCACTGGCTCGACCTCGTGCGCGGCCTCTACGACGCTTATGACCGTGGGGCCGAAACCGCATTGATTCTCGACTTCAACGGCAATGTCGCCGAAGGCCCCGGCTTCAACGTGTTCTGCGTCAAGGACGGCAGGCTGTCGACGCCAGCCGCCGGCGTGCTGCCCGGCATCACCAGGCGCACCGTCTTCGACCTCTGCGCCGAGGCAGCGCTTCCCACCACGGCCGTCGACGTCAGCGTTGCCGCGCTGAAGGCTGCCGACGAAGTCTTCATCACTTCCACCGCCGGCGGCATCATGCCGGTGACAGTGATCGACGGCGCTGCTGTCGCCGACGGCAAGATAGGCGGGATCACAAAGCGCTTGATGGCGCTCTACTGGCAAAAGCATGACGACCCGGCCTGGTCGAGCCCGGTGCGCTATCCCTGACCGGCGAAGGTCCTGCTCCACACGATGACGTGACCAAAAAGATTCCCCCTCGCCTCTGGAAAATCGCTCGACGCACCGTATATCGCGGAAGCGGAGAAGCCTCCGCTTCCCAGTTCACGGCCCGCATGGGCAAGGATTCCACGTCATGACAAGCAAGGTTTGGTTCATCACCGGATCGTCGAAAGGCTTTGGCCGAGTCTGGGCCGAGGCCGCACTCGCTCGCGGCGACCGTGTCGCCGCAACCGCGCGCGATGCCGGCACGCTCGCCGATCTCGTCGCGAAATACGGCGATAATGTCGCCGCGATCAAGCTCGACGTCACCGACAAGGAGGCTGTCGATGCGGCCATCGCCGAGGCGCACAAGCGCTTTGGCCGGCTCGACGTCGTCATCAACAATGCCGGCTATGGCCATTTCGGCGCCATCGAGGAAGTCAGCGAACAGGAAGCTCGCGACCAGATCGAAACCAATGTGTTCGGCGCGCTCTGGGTCACACAGGCGGCTTTGCCGATCATGCGGGCGCAGGGCTCCGGCCATATCATGCAGATCTCGTCGATCGGCGGCGTCAACGCCTTTGCCTCGCTCGGCCTTTACCATGCCTCGAAATGGGCGCTCGAAGCCTTCAGCCAGTCGCTCAGCATCGAGGTCGCCGAATTCGGCATCCATGTGACGCTTGTCGAACCGGGCGGCTTCTCCACCGATTGGTCCGGCGCCTCGGCCAAGGTCTCCAAAGCGATCGAGGCTTACGCGCCGGCCCGTGCCAAGATGGCGGAACGCCGCGCCAACTCGGTCGCCGGCGACCCCAAGGCCACCGGACCGGCGATGCTTGAAATCGTCGACGCGGCCGAGCCGCCGCTGCGCGTCTTCTTCGGCGATGGCGGCCTACCGATGATCAAGCAGGAATACGCCAACCGCATCGCGCTGTGGGAAAAGTGGGACCACGTTTCCGTCGAGGCGCAGGGCGCCAAGAAGAACCGCAAGGCGGCCTGAGCGCGTCTTGAAATCCGGCTGCGTCGCCCCGGCGGCGCAGCCCGGGCCCTAGCCCGGTACTAGGATCGATAAATCCACTGCTCGGGCACGCGCACCGAGATCTCTTCCCCTGTTGTCATACGACCCGGTTTCTCGACCCAAGCAACGAGGCCGCGCAGCCGTTTCGCCGCCTTCGGGAAGGCCAGCGCGCCGGCCTCCCGATCGGCCATCTCGGCGTTTTCGGCGATCGAACGTCCAGCAAGCCGGCAAGGCCCGTTCTGCGCATCGACCTTGATCGTCACGCCACTTCTAAAGAACAGCAGCGTGCCTGACGGCAGCATCGAGAGATGCGGCACGCCTTCGATCAACAGATTGGCGCCGATCCATTCCGGCTTGATCTCGGCCAGCCCCATCCGCTCGGCAACGACGGCGAGTTCATCCGCTGCTACGATTGATATCTGCCGCTCGTTGCGGATTTCGGTGCCGCGCGGATACCAGGGTTCGCGACCGCCCGAACGACGGGTGGCGCCGGCGTGGAAGTCGCCGTCGATGCCTTCGAAACCGAGCTGCAATGCTTCCACTGGGCGCGTCTGAAAGTGATTCGACGGGGCGACGTACAAAGCGGCCACTTTGGCGGACAGCCTCCTGGCGGGGATGATGTCGACCGGCTTCTCAGACTCCGGGAAGAGGTCCAGCATGGCTTCGTTCCTTCTGCAGGATGACGTCGCAAATAGCCGTAGCCGTGGGCTCGGGTCCAGTCGAAAGCGATGATGATTCGATCAAACCGGCTGATGGCGTCCATCGGCATCGTCATGAAAGCAAGGCTGGAGGAACGCTTTCTGCGCGGAGAACTCGGCAACGCCTATGACGATTATGCCCGCAGCGTACCGATGCTGGTGCCGTTCATGCCGGCCTGATTACAGCATCCGCAAAAGCGCGCCACCGATCGAATAGCCGGCGCCGAAGGCGCACAGCACGCCGAAATCGCCGGGCTTCATGTCGGCGTGGTTTTCCGACAGCGCGATGATGGCGCCAGCGCCGGCGGTGTTGCCGAGCCGCTCCAGCACCATCGGCGCGCGGTCATGGTCGACCTCGTGGCCGAAGGCCAGTTTCAGGATCATGGCGTTCATTCGCGCATTGGCCTGATGCAGCCAGAATCGCCTGATGGCTTGCGGCGTCAGCCCGTGCTCGGCGAGGAATTCGACAATGAATTTGTGGCCGGCGACGGTGACTTCCTTGAACACCTTGTTGCCGACCTGTTTGATCAGATTGCCTTCGAGGTTGATCATGTAAGGATCGTCCTGGGCGGTGCGGGTGTGATAGCCCAGATTGGTGCGGATATTGTTCGACATCTGCGTCCAGGTGCGCGTGTCCAGCACCTCGAAACGCCCCGGCCGCCTCTCGCCCTCGCCCAGCCCCTCGACCACCATCGCCACCGATGCATCGCCGAAGATGAAATGCGTCTGCCGGTCGCGGAAATTGAGATGGCCGGTGATGATCTCCGGCGTGACCACCAGCACGCGCTTGTGCGCGCCCGCCCGGACCAGATTGGCCGCAATGTGCAAGGCGGCCGCGGCCGATGAACAACCAAGCCCCATGTCGAAGCCGGCGCCCTTGGTGCCCAGCGCCTCCTGCATTTCGATGGCGATCGCCGGATAGGGCCGTTGCTGGTGCGAGGCCGAGCAGATCACCAGGTCGATGTCGGACGGCTTCAGGCCGGCATGGTCGAGCGCCTTCCGGGCCGCGGCCACTCCAAACTCGGCCTGCAGCGACAGCGCATCATCGGGCCGCGCCGGAATGCGCGGCGCCATGCGGGTCGGATCGAGAATGCCTTCGCGCTCGATCACATGGCGGGTCTGGACGCCCGAGGCATGGACGATGAAGGCGCTGTCGGATTTCTGCAGCAGCGTCTCATCCGTGCCTTGCCGGCGCGCATTCTCGGTGTCGACCCAGGCGTTGAAGCTGGCGACCAGTTCTTCATTGGTGATCTTGGCTTCAGGGATTTCAACGCCGATGCCGCTGATGATGACGCGATGCATATCCAGTCCGTCCATGCGCAGGCGTTGTCGTTCTCATGTGAACGACGAGGGGGCGCGACACAACACTTTTCTCACCCCACCGGTTTACGCCGGCTTAAACCATAGGCTGTGGCGGGATGTCATCGGGAGTGCTAACCGGCCCGCTTGGCGACGATGAAAATGCGCGGGAAGCGCAGCAGCACCTTGCCGTTTGCGGTCTTCGGATAGGCCTTGGCAATTTTGGCCGTGTAGCTGTCGAGGAAGGTCTTGCGCTCGCCGGCGTCGAGCGGATCGAGGAAAGGCTTCAGCCCCGTCGACTTCACCCATTCGACGATCGCCTCGGCGTCGGTCAGTGGATGATTGTAGGCCGTATGCCAGATATCCACCCGGTCGGAGAGCGGCGACAAGAGATCATAATAGAACGACACCGCCGGCAGCGGTCCGCGCGCAGCACCTGCCATCTTGGCGGCGAACGGCATTTCGGCGGCCGTCTCGCGCATCAGCCGATGCGACGGCTCAAGCAGATTGTCGGGCATCTGGACGGCGAGCGCACCGCCCGGCGCGAGAAAGCCCATCAGCCGCTGGAACACTACCGGGTGGGTGGGCAGCCATTGGAACACCGCATTGGCGAAGATGACGTTGACCGGCTCGGCCGGCCGCCATGTCGAGGCATCGGCGAGGTCGAAATTGACGCTGGGCAGGCGCGCCCTCGCCTTTTCGATCATGTCGGGAGAGGTGTCGAAGCCGCTGATGTCAGCATCCGGCCAGCGCTCGACCAGCAGCTCGGTCGAATTACCCGGCCCACAGCCGACGTCGACCACCCGGCGCGGGAAATCCACCGGCACCTGCGCGACGAGATCGCGCGCGGGCCGTGTGCGCTCATCCTCGAATTTCAGATATTGGGCGGCGGACCAGTCTTCGCGCTCAGTCATCATCCTATCCGATCTCTGTGCTTGATCCGGACGCATGCTGATATCATTCGAAGCCAAAAGCGCAACTCGCTTTGCCGCGATACGAGGCTCTTGATTGCGTTCGTCGCCGACCGGTAAGTTCGACCTGTCTGCATCTTCCAGATGGTTTTGATCATCGATGAAATTTGGCTTCGAAGAGGCTCAAACAAAGTACAGCAGTGGCTCGCAGCGGGCCAGAATTTGGACCGAACAGTGGGTTTCGCAATGGATTTACTGCCCTAACTGCGCCAGCTCTCATGTTACTCAGTTTCCTGCAAACCTGCCTGTCGCCGACTTTCTCTGCAGCAATTGCAATGATCAGTTTGAACTGAAGAGCCAGAAGAAAACCTTCGGCGCAAAGGTTGCTGACGGAGCGTACTTTACCAAAATCGAGAGATTGGCATCTTCAACCAACCCGAATTTGATATTGCTGAACTATGATTTGGTGCGGATGGCGGTATTGAACGTCTTTATGGTGCCAAAGCACTTCTTCGTCCCCCACATAATCGAAAAAAGGAGCCCACTGGCGTTAACGGCCAGAAGAGCAGGCTGGATCGGCTCCAACATATTGCTCGGTCGTATACCGGACTCGGGGCGAATCCACATTGTTCCAAACGGTGTCGCGGTTCCGAAAGAAACCGTCTTCGCACAATGGCAAAAGACGCTCTTTCTTCGTCAGGAAGACGCGGACGCGCGCGGCTGGCTAATCGAAGTCATGAAATGCATCGACTTAATTGGCTCGCCAGAGTTCGATATCGAGCAAATTTATGCGTTCGAAGGACGACTGAGTTTGCTGTATCCAAATAACAGGAATGTGCGGCCAAAAATTCGTCAGCAATTGCAGCGCCTCAGAGATAATCGATATCTCGATTTTGTGTCCCGTGGTCGCTATCGTGTTAGACGTAGTCCGCCATGACGTAACGACACGAGAGCTTCTTCCAATGGCATGGTATGCCAATCACTACGAATGCTACAGATGCAGCGAGCATTGGGCCGATGAGTGGTCCTGTAGGTGCGATGACGAGTGCCCGAATTGCGGTGCACGTCATTCGACGCCTGTTGAGAGTGAGGACCTTACGTTTCAGATCATTGCGGAAGCGGATGGTTTTGTTGTTCTGAAATCACCAGATAGCGCAGAACATTCTCCCGACTACGAAGAAGTCGGACGCTTCGCTAGCGAGACGCTAGCGAAGCGATTTGTCGTTCAGTTCCAAGCCGCCTAGATTTCGAAGGTTTCGAATATTCCGGCAGTTATCACCGCGTCAGCCTCTTGTAGGTCATGCGGTGCGGGTTGACGGCTTCGGGGCCGAGCCGGCGGATCTTGTCCTGCTCGTAGTCCTCGAAATTGCCCTCGAACCATTCGACATGGCTGTCGCCCTCGAAGGCGAGGATGTGGGTGGCCAGGCGGTCGAGGAACATACGATCGTGCGAGATGATGACCGCGCAGCCACCAAAATTTTCCAGCGCGTCTTCGAGCGCCGCCAGCGTTTCGGTGTCGAGATCGTTGGTCGGTTCGTCGAGCAGCAGCACATTGCCGCCGGTCTTCAGCATTTTTGCCAGATGCACGCGGTTGCGCTGGCCGCCGGAGAGGTTGCCGACCTTCTGCTGCTGGTCGCCGCCACGGAAGTTGAACGATGCGCAATAGGCGCGGGTGTTGGCTTCGAACTTGCCGAGCTTGACCACTTCGGCGCCGCCCGAGATTTCTTCCCAGACGGTCTTTGACGGATCGAGCGCATCGCGGCTCTGATCGACATAGCCGAGCTTCACCGTTTCGCCGATGCGGACAGAGCCGGCATCCGGCGTTTCCTGGCCGGTGATCATGCGGAACAGCGTCGTCTTGCCGGCGCCGTTCGGGCCGATGACGCCGACGATGCCGCCTGGCGGCAGCTTGAATTCCAGGCCTTCGATCAACAGCGTGTCGCCAAAGCCCTTCGACAAGCCTTCCGCCTCGATCACCACATTGCCGAGCCGCTCGCCATGCGGAATGACGATCTGCGTATCGCTCGGACGCCGCTTGTCGGCTGCATCCAGCAGCTCCTGGAACGCCTGGATACGCGCCTTGGACTTGGTCTGGCGGGCTTTCGGGCTGGACTGGATCCACTCGCGCTCGCGGCCGATAGCGCGCTGGCGGGCGTCGTCCTCGCGACCTTCCTGCTTGAGGCGCTTGGCCTTGGCTTCGAGGTATTTGGTGTAGTTGCCCTCATAGGGAATGCCGCGGCCGCGATCGAGCTCGAGGATCCATCCCGTGACATTGTCGAGGAAGTAGCGATCGTGGGTGATGATCATCACGGCGCCCGGATAGGCGCGCAGATGCTTTTCGAGCCACGCCGTGGTTTCGGCGTCGAGATGGTTGGTCGGTTCGTCGAGCAGCAAGAGGTCGGGCTGACGCAGCAGCAGCTGGCAGAGCGCGACGCGGCGGCGCTCACCGCCCGAAAGCTTGGTGACCTCGGAATCCTTGGGCGGGCAGCCCAGCGCTTCCATCGCCATCTCGACCTGCTGTTCGAGATCCCACAAATTGAGCCGGTCCATCTCGTCCTGGAGCTTGGCCGACTCGTCAGCCGTCTCGTCGGAGTAGTTCATCATCAATTCGTTGTAGCGCTCGATGATGGCGGTCTTGGCGGCGACACCTTCCATGATGTTCTCGAACACCGTCTTGTTGGCATCGAGCGCCGGCTCCTGCGCGAGATAGCCGACGGTGGCGCCTTCGGCGAGCCAGGCTTCGCCGTTCCACTCCTTGTCGAGCCCGGCCATGATCTTGAGGATCGTCGACTTGCCCGAGCCGTTGGGGCCGAGGATGCCGATCTTGGCGTCGGGATAGAAGGAGAGATGAACATTCTCAAGCACCTTCTTGGTACCATAGGCCTTGTTGAGGCCGGCCATGTGATAGATGAACTGGCGTGCCACGCGCGCTTTCCTTGATGATTGACCGAAATGTCGGATTGAATGGAGGTTGGCCGCTATGTAGGCGATGCCGGGCCGAACGGCAATCGCTTTTGCCATTTCAAGCCGGGTGTACACCGCACGTTAAGTTTTCCGCCGGTTGTAGGGAGCGTTGAAATCCCCGGTTAACCCTTCAGCGTCAAAACAGGATTGATCGCTGGCCTGTCGCGATCGAAAGTAAAGATCGGACCGAAGGTAGTGCTGAACAGTTTCCTGCTCCTTGCCGAAGCGGTCGTCTACTTCAGCGTCATGGTCACGCTGTTCCGCTTCAGGGATCGCATCGGCCTCGGCGTCTTCGTCTGCGCGCTGGGCGCCATGCATTTCCTCGAAACCTATCTCGCCAGCGTCTTCTATGTCGCCCTGCCCTTCGGCATGGTCTCGCCAGGCTCGGCGGTGCTGTTCTCCGGCAAGCTGGTGATGCTGCTTCTGCTCTACATGAAGGAAGATGCGGCCACGGTGCGCCAGCCGATCTATGGCCTGCTGCTCGGCAACGCCTTGATGATCGGGCTGGTCCTGATCCTGCGCCTGCACGATATTTCAGCTCTTTCCGACGGCAAGCTTCCCGATATCGGCTTCATCGACCAGATGGGCTGGTTGATGGTATGGGGCACGACGCTGCTCTTCATCGACGCCATCCTGATCATCCTGCTTTACGAAAAGCTCGGGCGTTATCTGCGCAAGGCGCCGTTCTCCCGCATCCTGATTTGCGTCGCCTGCGTGCTCACCTTCGACCAGGCCGGATTTTTCACCGCCCTGCATTTCGTCGCCGGCGCACCGATCGCGGTCTTCTTCGGCGGCTGGTTCGCGAAGATGGGTGCCGCTTTTGCCTACAGCGCCATGCTTGTCGCCTACCTCAGATGGTTCGAAACGCGTCAGGTCGTGGCACCGCGCGGGCTGTCCGACGTCTTCAACACCTTGACCTATCGCGAGCGCTACGAAGCCCTGGTCGAACATGTCGGCCGCGACGGCCTCACCGGCCTGTTGCACAGGGGACGCTTTGACAGCGACGGCGAACGTCTGGTTGCCGTCAGCCTGCGCACGGCCCAACCGCTCAGCCTGCTGATCGTCGACGTCGACCATTTCAAGTCGATCAACGATCGCTTCGGCCATGCCGAGGGCGACAGGGTGCTGAGATCGATCGCCCAGGTGCTGACCCAGGCGGCCGGCGCACACGATCAGGTTTTCAGGATCGGCGGCGAGGAGTTCGCCATCCTTTGCTCGCAGCCGCATGCGGTCGCCAGGTTGCTCGGAGAAAACCTCCGCCAGGCCGTCAAAGCGTGCGTAAACCGGTTCGACATCAGCGTCAGCGCCGGCATCGCCACTGTCGATGAGACCGTAGGCTCGCTTGCCGATCTCTTCGCCCTTGCCGACGAGCGTCTCTACAGGGCCAAGTCCACCGGGCGTGACCGCGTCGTCGGCGAAGCGCATGACGATGCCGAAGACCTAACTGCGTGGACATTGCCCACGCGTGGCGTCAGCGGATAAGGCTGTCAGCTCCGCTTGCGCTGCTGCAACGCGCCGACCGCAACTGAAACGGCTATCAGCGCGATGGCCAGCCATTTCAGCACGGTGATGATCGGACTGGCATCGATGTCATAAGCGATGAACAACAGAATCCCGGGCACCAGCAGGCCGCACATGACCAGCATGATGCGGTTGATCTGCCAAGACACTTTTGCTGCCAGCGCTTCGTCACCGGCTTCGCCGACAAGACCGGCGCGCATCTCCCGGGAGATGGCCAACGCGCTCGACAGGCGCATGGAGATCGGCAAGCCGAGCCCGATTATGAGGAAGGCACACGCCGCCAGCAGAGCCGAGAATTTGAGCGCGCTGGTCTCGGCCGGCACCGGAAACAAAAGTGTCGCCAGCGGCAGGAAGACACAGACGATGCCGAGCGCGGCAATGGCGATGAAGATCGCGGCATTGACCCAAGTGAACAGCTGGTAGCGGCCTGCCCCGATCGGCGCGGCAAGCACGCGCATGCGCGCCCACTCGGCATCGGTATAGGAAAAGCCCGGCCATTCCATGCGGCCGTCTTTTATGGCTGTCATTCCCCTGGCCCAGAAAGCCAGCCGCGCCAGCCCGCCTGATGTCATGCCACTCATCGCCACCCCCGCCGAATGAATCACAGCCAGACCATATCACCGCGTCACTGCCAAGCGACAGACGGATATCCTACTGGAACCCGGCCGCATCGACCGAACCCTTCGGACAGCCCGCCTTGGTCGTCGGCGCCGAGGCGAGCATGAGAGTGCCCAGCGAACTGTCCGGACCGATCGGGCCGGTCAGGCCGAGCGTCAGCTCGCCGATCAGCCGCCTGCCGCTCGACGGATCGACCAGGCAGGAGACACGCACCCGCGCGCCCGCCCCGGCGCCGAACGCGCTGTCGAAGGTGCTGCGGATCTGGTCCGAAGTCAGTTGCTTGCCGACGTTCCTGGTGAAGAGCTGGCGCACCGGCGAGGCATTCACCGCCCGCATCAGGTTCAGCGCCTCGGCAAAATACTCCTGCTGGCTCTTGCCGTAGCAGGTGCCGTGCTTGATCCATTCATGCCGTTCGAGCTTGGAGGCGGTGCCAGGCATCACCTGGTCGAGTTCGGCGCGCGTATTGGCATCGAGGTTGACCGGCGGCAGGTCGGCCCAATGGGCCGGATTATCATTGGCCTTGTCGCTCGCCGGCACCTGGCAATAGAAATTGCCGTTCGGTTGCGGCCACAGACCATGCAACGTGAAATGCGACGCGTCGAAACCGCCCGCCGTCTGCGCCTGGCATTCGGGCTTGCTTGCCTTGGTTTCGCAGAAGGCCGGCTGCCAACTCAGCGCAAAGACATATTCGGGCTTTCCCGAAGCCGCAGGCTTGCCCTGATCGGCGGGCGCGGCCGGCTGGGCGGCTGCGCTGCCGCCGGCGACATGACCGCAGCTGATCTTGACCCAGCGACGCTCAGGATCGGCGCCCGGCACGCGGATGAGGTAATGCGTCGGCGCATCCTTGTTGCCGGCCAGGAGGTCGTAGCTCTGTCCAGCCGTTGTCGCGATATTGCCGGGGTTCTTGCCGCTCTTGATTGCCTGCGTTGCTGGACAGGCAGCATCGGCCACGAAGGAGCCGCTCATCTTCACGTCGGCGCGCGCTAGGCCGACACCGGCCAGCGCCACCAACACCGCACCCCATATCGCCGATATCCGCATTCCAGCACTCCTAGCGTTTCATAGCGCAAGCTAGAAACGTGTGACATGTCAGAATTACGATTTCTTTCGTCCGCCGCAAAAAACAATCGCTCGGTCGATCAGACCCCGCCCTCCTCGACCCGCTTCGTCAACATACGCAGCAGATCAAGCGCTGTCTCGAGCGCGCGAGCCTCGATGCCCTCGCTGATGCGGTTGGCCCAGACATGCTGGCGCGTGCCGATATCCCGGATCGCGGCCCGGCCGGCATCGGTCATCGCCAGGAGCTTCGCGCGGCGGTGCGCCGGGTTGTCCGCATAGGCGGCAAGCCCTTCGGCGGCCAGAATGTCGGCAAGGCGCTGCACGCTCTGGCGGGCAAGCCCCATGTCGCGGGCAATGTCGGCCACCGATTTCGGCTCCTTCAGCACCGCGCCCAGAACCTGCCAGCGCGCCGCCGTCAACCCGGCAGGCTCGGCCAGCCGGTCGGCCGCGTCGAGAAACCCGCCATTCAGCCGGAACACGGCAAGCACCAGTTCGGTGAGCACATCTCCGGCTTCGGTCCTGCTTGTCATTTCTGGCCGGCCTCGATGGTGGAAACGAAAGTGTTGACGGCTTCAGCCACCGCCTCCGGCTTGTCAAGCATCACCCAGTGGCCGGAACCGGCGACGGTTCTGTGGCCAATTCCGCTGCGCAGCCGAAACAGGGCCGCCGCATTGTCATTGGCCTCCGTGGCCAGCACGAAGATCGGCCCGTGATAGTCATCGAGCGTCGGTTCGGGATTCCATTCCGCCAGCGCCTTGCCGACGCCTGCCCGAGCCGCCGGATTGACCACCGCCGCATCGGCGAGGACCTGTTTGCGGACATCTTCATTGGAGCCGGCGATCGAGGTGTAATAAGCGCTCAGGGCGTCGCCGCCGTTTGGCCCCGCCAGATCGCGCACGAACCCGTCGCGAATCTCTTTGGGCAGGGCGCGCGGATCGGTCGCCGGATCGACCAGCAGGATGCCGGCAACACGGTCGGCATGGCCGGCGGCATAGGCGAGCGCGGCCCCACTGCCGCCGCTATGTGCAACGAGCACAAACCGCTTCAGGCCGAACGCATCGGCCACCGCACCAATATCGTCGGCACGGCCGTCATAGCCGTAGTCGGCATCAGTTGCAGGCGCCGATGCGCCATGGCCGCGAAAATCGAAGGCGACCGCCTCACGGCCACCTGCGGTGAGCTGCATCACCCGGTTCCACTGTGTGGCGCGGCTGCAATCGCCATGCGCGAACAGGATCGGCAGGCCGCCGCCGGATTTGATGTCGTAGCCGGCAAGCTGGCCCTGCGGGCCGGCAATGGTTGAGGTCTTCATGGTCATCTCCCTGGTCTGGCTGGATGCAATGCCGGGCAGGAGCATTGCGGATGACAGGCTCGCCAGCAGAAACGCGCGGCGCGAAACGGTCGAAAAGGTTTTCATGCTCATGCTCCCCATTTTGACAGTATGCTGTCATATAATCAAATTGACAGCATACTGTCAATAGCCCTCCCCTTGACGCCGGTCACGCCGTCGCCCAACAGTCGCCGACGGGAGCGAGAGATGGCATTTGACGAGCAGACGACGCTGGCCTCACCGACCGGGGCCACGCTCAACCTCTATGTGAAGCACGCGAGCGGCTCTCCACGGGCCGTCGTCCAGATTAACCATGGCTTGGCCGAACACGCCGCGCGTTATGCCCGCTTCGCGGATTACCTCAGCACCCGCGGCATTCATGTCTACGTCCACGACCATCGCGGCCATGGCGCGACCAAGGCGCCCGATGCCCCGCTCGGCAGATTCGCCGGCACAAGCGGCCCGGCCAAGGTGATCTCCGATGTCGACGCAGTCCACGATTTGATTGCGAAGGAGCAGCCCGGCCTGCCGGTCATCCTGTTCGGCCATTCGATGGGTGCGTCGGTGGCGCTCAACTACCTGCTGGCGCACTCGCCGCGCGTCCACGCCGCGGCGATCTGGAACGGCAATTTCTCACAAGGCCTGCTTGGTCAGCTTGCACTCGCCATCCTCGCTTATGAACGCTTCAGGCTCGGCTCCGATGTTCCCTCACGCGTCTTGCCCAAACTGACCTTCCAGGCCTGGGGCAAGGCGGTGCCCAGCCATAAGACGCCGTTCGACTGGCTGTCGCGCGACGAGGCTGAAGTGGCCAAGTACATTGCCGACCCGCTGTGCGGCTGGGATGCCTCGATCTCGATGTGGCGCGATGTCGTGGAGATGGCGCAGAAAGGCGGCAAGGATGCGGGCTTTGCCGGCATCAGGCGCGACCTGCCCGTCAGAATCGTCGGCGGCGAGAAGGATCCGGCCTCCGACTACGGCAAGGGCATCGACCATCTCGCCAAGCGCATGCGCGCGATGGGCTTTTCGAATCTGGTTTCAAAGGTTTACGCCGACACCCGCCACGAAAGCCTGAACGAGGTGAACCGCGACACCGTTATGGACGATTTCGCTGCCTGGGCCGATAGCGTGCTCAAACAGTGACATCGCTGGCCTACCGCAAGGCCCGTGACAGCGGCATCCCGGGTTGATAGAGGCTGCGGTTCCGACCCGTTTTTGGTGATTTATGGCTGAACCTCCGCTGAAAGGCATCCGCGTCGTCGAACTCGCCCGCATCCTGGCCGGCCCGTGGGCAGGACAATTGCTGGCCGATCTCGGCGCCGATGTCATCAAGGTCGAGAGCCCCGATGGCGGCGACGATACCCGCAAATGGGGTCCGCCCTTCGTCATGAGCCATGATGGCGAGAACCTGTCGGCCGCCTATTACCATTCCTGCAATCGTGGCAAGCGTTCCATCGCCGTCGATTTCTCGACATCGGAAGGGGCCGAGACGGTGCGCCGGCTGGTTGCCACGGCCGACGTTCTGATCGAGAATTTCAAGCTCGGCGGCCTGAAGAAATACGGGCTCGATTACGAGAGCCTGAAGGCGATCAATCCAAAGCTCGTCTACTGCTCGATCACCGGCTTCGGCCAGGATGGGCCTTACGCACCCCGCGCCGGCTATGATTTCATCATCCAGGCCATGGCCGGCATGATGTCGATCACCGGCGAGGTCGGGCGCGAGCCGCAAAAAGCCGGCGTCGCCATATCGGACATCTTCACCGGCCTCTATTCGGTGATCGCCATCCAGGCAGCGCTTCGCCATGCCGAAAAGACCGGCCAGGGACAGCATATCGATATGGCTCTGTTCGACACGCAGATTTCCGCACTCGGCAACCAGAACCTCAACTATCTCGTCTCCGGCAAGGCGCCGGTGCAGATGGGCAATGCGCATATGAACATTGCGCCCTATGAGGTTGTCCCGGTCAGGGACGGCCATATCATCCTGGCGGTCGGCAATGACGGCCAGTTCGCCAAATTCTGCGCCGCCGTCGGACTCGACCATCTCTCAGCGAATCCCGATTTCGCCACCAATCCGGCCCGCGTCGCCAACCGGGTGAAATTGCGCGAGCACATGATCGAGACGCTGAAGAACTGGGACCGAGACCCGTTGCTGGCCAAGCTCGAAGCGGCAAGCGTGCCGGCGAGCCCGATCAACAATATCGGCCAGATGTTTGCCGACCCGCAGACGATCGCACGCGGCATGCGCCTCGACCTCGACGATGGCCATGGCAATCGTCTGCCCTCGGTGCGCGCGCCGATGGTGATGTCCGGCACACCGCTGGTCTATGAACGCCCTTCGCCACGCCTTGGCGAACATACCGAAGAAATTCTTGCCGAACTGGAGAAGTCTGGACGATGAAGACCGGTGGACAACTGATTGTCGACGCACTCGAGGCGAACGGCACCGACCGCATCTTCTGCGTGCCCGGCGAATCCTATCTCGCGGTGCTCGACGCATTGCATGACTCGCCCATCCGCACCATTGTCTGCCGACAGGAAGGCGGCGCCGCCATGATGGCCGACTGCCAGGGGCGGCTGACCGGCCAGCCCGGCATCTGCTTCGTCACCCGCGGCCCCGGCGCCACCAATGCGTCGGCCGGCATTCACATTGCCATGCAGGATTCGATACCCGTCATCCTGTTCATCGGCCAGGTCGCCAGCCACGCCAAGGAGCGCGAGGCTTTCCAGGAGGTCGACTACAAGCGCTTCTTCGGCGACATCGCCAAATGGGTGGTGGAGATCGACGATGCCGCGCGCATCCCCGAACTCGTCACCCGCGCCTTTGCTGTCGCGACATCGGGCCGCCCCGGCCCCGTCGTCGTCTCGCTGCCGGAGGACATGCTGACCAGTCTTGTCGACGCGCCCGCGGCCTTGCCGCACACGCCGGTCGAAACCCGGCCCGGCGAAGCCGAACTCGATGCTTTGGAAAAGCTTCTGGCCAAAGCCAAGCGTCCCTTCGTCATCCTCGGCGGCACACGCTGGGACGAGGAAGCGGTGGCACGTATGCGCACCATTGCCGAGGCCTGGTCGCTGCCGGTCGGCTGCTCCTTCCGCCGCCAGATGCTGTTCGACCATCTGCACCCGAACTATGCC
This sequence comes from Mesorhizobium sp. M0514, assembly GCF_040321145.1. NCBI lineage: Bacteria > Pseudomonadati > Pseudomonadota > Alphaproteobacteria > Hyphomicrobiales > Phyllobacteriaceae > Mesorhizobium > Mesorhizobium sp. M0514. Next base: position 1,030 of record NZ_JAMYQZ010000082.1, on the reverse strand, counting down.
GGCGATGTCGGCATCGGCATCAACCCGAAGCTGGCCACCGCCATCAAGCAGGCCGACCTGGTGCTGCTGATCGGCGGCCGCATGGGCGAGATGCCGTCCTCCGACTATACGTTGCTGAAGAGCCCTTACCCCGACCAGACGCTGGTCCATGTCCATGCCGATGCCGGCGAACTCGGCCGCGTCTACCGGCCGACCCTGGCGATCAACGCTTCGCCTTCGGCCTTCGTCGAGGCTTTTGCCAAGCGCAAGCCAACCTCCACGCCAGCCTGGGCGGATGAGACAGCGAAAGCACACGCTGCCTACCTCGACTGGTCGACGCCGCCTGAGACCGGCCCCGGCCCGGTCCAGATGGGGCCGATCATGAACTATCTGGAAAAGATTTTGCCCGATGACGCCATTTTCACCAACGGCGCCGGCAATTACGCCACCTGGGTGCACCGCTTCCACCGCTTCCGCCGCTTCGCCACCCAAGGCGCGCCGACCTCCGGTTCGATGGGTTACGGCACCCCGGCTGCGGTCGCCGCCAAGGCGCTCCATCCCGACCGCACCGTGATCGCCTTTGCCGGCGACGGCTGCTTCCTGATGAACGGACAGGAATTCGCTACCGCCGTGCAATACGACCTGCCGATCATCGTTATCGTCGTGAACAACGGCATCTACGGCACCATCCGCATGCACCAGGAGCGCGACTATCCCGGCCGCGTCGTCGCCACCGATCTGAAGAACCCTGACTTTGCCGCTCTTGCCCGCGCCTATGGCGGCCACGGCGAGACGGTCGAGAACACGGCAGATTTTGCCCCTGCCTTCGAGCGTGCCCGCGCCAGCGGCAAGCCGGCGATCGTCGAGATAAGGCTCGATCCCGAGGCGATCACGCCGACGCGGACGATGACGCAGATCCGCGACAAGAGCTGAGAAGTTAGCAGCGAAAGCCGAGTTCCGTCACACCCCCCTCTGTCCTGCCGGACATCTCCCCCTCAAGGGGGGAGATTGGATGTCATGTCGCCCTTCGCCAATCTGCAGCGTTGCAGAC